>NZ_JBHVQI010000011.1:0-138358 GCF_042886835.1 Paenarthrobacter sp. NPDC057981 | reverse complement strand
TCGGGATCGGACATGCGGGACACGCCACCCTGGGCGCGGATATCAGCCGGAACACGCTCCAGCGCCATGACAGCCACGGCACCGGCATCCTCGGCGATGCGGGCCTGCTCGACGTTAACGACGTCCATGATGACGCCGCCCTTGAGCATCTCCGCCATGCCCCGCTTAACGCGGCTGCTGCCCGTGACGCTGTTCGCGGACGAACCGGCTTCGTTGCTTACATCTGGTGTAGACACAAAAACCCCTATGGGTAGATAAACGACCTTCTTGCCGGAGGCACGCGCAGCCAACGACCACATTCAGCGCACACCGGGTTTCAGGTCAAGGTGACCAAGTACTAGTAATAGTAGTCGCAGGATGCATGGCGGAAGTACATTCATTACTGCCCTAAGGGGCAATAAACAGGCGCGTGGTAGGACAGCTGCACAAACCTCCACCGCGAAATCTGGTCAGATGCCAGTTCCCTCGGCCTCAGCCATGGCTTGCCGGCGAACAGTCGCCATTCTTTGGACGATGGTGACGAAGCTGGCCAGTGCCAGGAAGACAAGGGTCGCGAAAAGCACCACGCGGGGAAGCCCCAATCCGGTAAGGCCGGTTATCAGGAGGACCGACGCCAAGCGCTCGGCACGCTCGGCAATGCCGACGCTTGCGTGGTAGCCAAGTGATTCCGCCTTGGCCCTTGCATAGGAAACGACCATCCCCAGGACCAGGCAGACGACGGCCGCGGTTCCGATCGCAGCATCGCGGCCTCCGGTGAAAAACCAGATAGTGAGGCCCGCGAAGATGGCGCCATCGGCCAAGCGGTCCAATGTTGAGTCAAGGAAGTTTCCCCAACCTCCGCTGCGGCCCTGCAGGCGGGCCATGATGCCGTCGACCACATCGGAAAAGGCGAAGAGCGCCACAATGACGGAGCCCCACCATAGGTGGCCCAGCGGGTACAGGATGAGGCCGCCGAGCACCACTCCGGCAGTGCCTGCAATAGTGACGGCGTCAGGAGACACGCCCAGCCGCAGGAGCCAACGCGCCAGCGGAGTAAAGAGTGAAGTGAAGAAACCGCGCGCATGCCTATTGAGCATTCGACTCCCCTGGCCAGGCTTCAGCCACGAGTTTGCGGACCTCATCCAGGGTCTGCGTGATGGCTTTGGTCTGGGCAATGATGGGGAAGAAGTTTCCGTCTCCACCCCACCGTGGAACCACATGCTGGTGGAGGTGCGCGGCGATGCCTGCCCCGCCGGTGACGCCTTGGTTCATCCCAAGGTTGAACCCGCTGGGGTTGGAGACCTTGCGCAGGACCCTCATGGCGGTCTGCGTCAGGTCAGCGAACTCAGCCGTCTCCTCGACCGTGATGTCCGTGTAGTCGGGCACATGGCGGTAGGGGCAGATCAGCAGATGGCCTGGGTTGTAAGGGAAAAGATTGAGCACCACGTAGCACGTCTTTCCCCGGTGGACGATCAAGGATTCCTCGTCCGAGCGGGTGGGGCCTACACAGAACGGGCAATCGTCCTTGTTCTTGAACTGATCCTGCCCGCCCTTGATGTAGGCCATGCGGTGCGGAGTCCACAGGCGCTGAAACGCATCCGGAACGCCTGCAAGCCCGAAGTCATCGGTTACATCTGCATCGCCCGGAAAGTCAGCTGCCGCGCCTGTGTTCTCCTGCACCGTCACTGTATCCGTTCCGTCAGCTCTCGCGGTTCTTTACGGCGTCGACAATCCTACGGACCGCCTCTTCCACTGGGACGCCGTTATCCTGGCTGCCATCCCGGAACCGGAAGGACACTGCGCCAGCTTCGGCGTCTTCGCCTCCGGCAATGAGCACGAAGGGAATCTTGTCCTTGCTGGCAGTGCGGATTTTCTTCGGGAAGCGATCCGAGGAAATGTCCACCTCGGCGCGGATACCTGCAGCCTTGAGCTGCCCCACGACGTCGAACATGTAGTCGTTGAACGCTTCGGCTACGGGAATGCCCACCACCTGGACCGGTGACAGCCAGGCCGGGAATGCTCCGGCGTAGTGCTCGGTGAGGACACCCATGAAGCGTTCAACCGAACCGAAGAGGGCGCGGTGGATCATGACGGGGCGCTGACGCGTTCCGTCGGCAGCCTGGTACTCCAGTTCGAAGCGCTCGGGCAGGTTGAAGTCCAGCTGGATGGTGGACATCTGCCAGGTGCGGCCCAGGGCATCCTTCGCCTGGACGGAGATCTTGGGGCCGTAGAAGGCAGCTCCACCCGGGTCGGGAACCAGCTCAAGTCCGGAGGCCTCAGCTACTTCGGCCAACGTACGTGTGGCTTCTTCCCACGTGGCGTCGTCCCCAACGAACTTTTCTTCGTTCTTGGTGGAGAGCTCCAGGTAGAAATCGTCCAGGCCGTAGTCCTTGAGGAGACCGAGGACGAAGTTCAACGTGGTGGTGAGCTCGTCCTTCATCTGCTCGCGGGTGCAGTAGATGTGGGCATCGTCCTGTGTCATGCCGCGCACGCGGGTCAGTCCGTGCACAACGCCGGACTTCTCGTAGCGGTACACCGAGCCGAATTCGAACAGGCGCAACGGCAGTTCACGGTACGAGCGGCCGCGCGAACGGAAGATCAGGTTGTGCATGGGGCAGTTCATCGGCTTCAGGTAGTAATCCTGGGCCGGCTTCCGCACGGTGCCGTCCGGGTTGAGCTCGGCGTCCACCTGCATCGCCGGGAACATGCCGTCCTTGTACCAGTCAAGGTGGCCGGAGACCTCGTAAAGGTGCCCCTTGGTGATGTGCGGGGTGTAGACGAACTCGTAGCCGGCGTCCACGTGGCGCTTGCGCGAGTAGTCCTCCATCTCCTTGCGGATGATGCCGCCCTTGGGGTGGAAGACCGGCAGGCCGGAGCCAAGCTCATCCGGGAAGGAGAAGAGGTCCAGCTCGACGCCAAGCTTGCGGTGGTCGCGGCGTTCGGCTTCGGCGATGCGCTCCTGGTATGCCTTGAGGGCTTCCTTGGTGGGCCAGGCCGTTCCATAGATGCGCTGCAGCTGCTGGTTGTTCTGGTTGCCCAGCCAGTAGGCAGACGACGAACGGGTCAGCGCGAAGGCGTTGGAGATGATCTTGGTGTTGGGCAGGTGGGGGCCGCGGCAAAGATCGCACCACACGCTGTCTCCGCTCTTGCGGTCGACGTTGTCGTAGATGGTGATGTCGCCGGCGCCCACCTCGACGTTGACGCCTTCCGCGGCGTCCGTGGCATCGTTTTTCTTGCCGAGCAACTCGAGCTTGTAGGGCTCGTTGGCCATGGCTTGGCGGGCTTCTTCTTCGGTGACCACGCGACGGACAAACTTCTGGTTCTGGTTGATGATCTTTTGCATCATCTTTTCCAGCTGGCGCAGGTCTTCCGGGGTGAACGGCTCAGCAACGTCGAAGTCGAAGTAGAAACCGTCGGTGATGTAGGGACCAATGCCAAGCTTGGCGTCCGGGCGCAACTGCTGCACGGCCTGGGCCATGACGTGGGCCGTGGAGTGGCGGAGGACATTGAGTCCGTCCGGTGATTCAATGGTGACGCCCTCGACGTTCGCACCGTCGGAAAGGGGCTGGTCAAGGTCCTTGAGCACACCGTCAACACGGGCTACAACGACGTCGCGGCGCTCGAAGAAGAGTTCCGCGCCGGTAGTCCCTTCCGTCACCTTGGTCTCTTCGCCATCGACGATGAGGGTGATCTGTTGGGCATCTGACACGGGTGTCTCCTATTCATAGTGAAGGCTTCATAGCTTGTGGCGTACGGGGACCACAGCCAGCCACCGTCAATCGTATCCGCTTCGACGAGGGCGGCCAAAGCAGCGCGCCGGGCCGTGATTCAGGGAGGTTCAGCTTCCCAGACCAGTGATGGCAAGGTTTCTTGAGATGCCATGAAGTGGCCCACGATGTGCGTATTCGGCAGGTGGCTGCTCATCGCTACGCAGGATTTCCGGGTACGGCAAGGTTTCCGGCCTGCCAAGGTCCCAGGCCTTGCCCGCACTCAGGCTGATGCCCTTGGGGCCGGTCCGCCTGGTTGTTCCACGGATCAACAGCAGGCGTGTTCCGAACAGCAATGGCCCCGATTCTTCCTGGGCTTCGTGGAAGAAGACCGAATCAACGCATCCAGTGCCGTCGTCGATGCTGATGAAGACAACACGCCTTCCTCCCCTCATGGGTGGGGTCTGTGTTGCTATGCGGACACCGGCAACCAGTACTTCTGTTCCGTTACGCAGGCCCAGGAGTTTGTCGGCGGTTGTCACACCCAATTTATCCAAGAGCGGGCGGTGGCTCTCCATCAGGTGTTCACTGACGTCAACGGCCATCAGATCAAGTTCTGCCCTGACGTTCTCCACCATGGTTGGCTCGGGAAGTTCCGGGGCGATGTTCCTCAGCTCAATATCCCCCAGGGCGAATGACAATTGCCCATCGATGACGCCGTTCTGCTTCTTGGAGGGACTGCTTTGCAGAGCCTGGAGATGCTGCACCAGATCGGCCCGGTTGGCAGTTCCCCCCGAGTCTTTATGAAGGGCATCGAAGGCGCCGAGTTGAGCCAGTCTTTTGATGTTTGGCTTGCTCACCCTCGCCCGGGTGCGCAGGTCGGCCAAGGAATCGAAGGGTTGACCCGCCACGACTCTTTTCAGTTCAGCCCCCGAGAACCCATAGATCCCTGAAAGGCTCAAACGGATTCCGAGTTTTCCGCTATCAGGTCCTTCGAGGATCTTCTCCACCCTGTATTCAGCCTGGCTTCGGTTGATGTCCAACGGCAGGATGGGAATGCCAAGACGACGTGCTTCAGCGACCAACAAGCGCTTGGGGTACATCCCGGGGTCGTGTTCCCAGAGCCCGGCAAGGAAGGCTTCGGGATGGTGGGCTTTAAGCCACGCCGATTGGTAGGTAGGTACAGCAAAGGCAGCTCCATGGGCTTTGCAGAAGCCGAAGCTTCCGAAGGCCTTTAACGTTCCCCAAACCTTGTCCACGACCTCAGGCGTGTAATTCCTGATGGCCTCACGACGGAAATAGCTCTCCACTTCAGGTTCCCGGATTTCATCGCCAAGAGCCCTGCGGAATTCATCGGCCCTGGCTAACCCGCACCCTGTCATGACATCGAAGGTCTTGAGTATCTGCTCGTGGAAGACTGTCACTCCGTGCGTTTCCTGCAGCACGGGCTTGAGATCCGGATGTGGGTACACTTCTGGCGCAAAACCATGCCTGTGCTCCAGAAAGGGTCGCACCATGTCCGACTTCATCGGGCCCGGACGGAACAGGGAAATGTCGATAATGAGGTCGTTGAATTCACGGGGAGCCATTTTTCCAATGAGTTCCCTCTGACCCGGAGACTCGATCTGGAAGCACCCCAAGGTGTGAGTGCTCCGGATCAACTCAAAGGTGGGCTCGTCATCGAAGGGGACGTCGTTGAGCTCAATCCGGCCGTCCTCGCCGATATAGTCAGGCCCCGTGCCTCGAGGTCCCACAGGGTGGTTTCCTGCGGCCACCACCTCTTCTTTGGAAGGATGCAACCTGATTACTTCCCGCACTGCAAAAGCCATGGCACTTTGCATTCGCACACCCAAAACATCCAGCTTGAGCATGCCCATGGGATCCATGTCATGTTTGTCGAACTGGCTCATGGGCAGGCCAAGCCCGCTGGGCTGGACTGGGGTCCGGTCAAGGAGCGTTGCATCCCCCAAAATCACACCGCACGGGTGCATGGAAATATGGCGGGGCAGGCGGTCAAGCCTTTCAGTGAGGTCCACCAGGAGATCGAGTTGCTGGTTCTCTTCCATGCCGCCGCGTTCAACCCGGCCGGCAAAGTCGCGGAGCTCAGGCTTCTCCACCAGCGCTTCGCGGAATTTTCTTGCTGAGAACCTCCAGAGTTGCTTGGCAATATCCCCGACCTCGCCCTCGTCCATTCCCAGCGCCATCCCTGCGTCCCTGACCGCACCGCGGGCTCTGTAGCCGTTTTGCATACTCATGAGAGTGACCCGTTCAGCCCCGAACCTGTCGAAGATCTTTCGGTAGACGTTGTGCCGTTCAGCGCTTTCGACGTCGATATCAATATCCGGCAAGGTGGAGCGGCGTCCGGAAAGAAACCGTTCAAAAATGAGGTCGTGGCGGATGGGATCAACCTGGCTGATGTCGATCAGGTAATTGACAAGGCTTGAAGCCCCTGAACCGCGGGCAGCAACCCTGACGCCCATGTCAAGGATCATCCGCGAAACCTCGGCCACAGTGAGGAAGTAAGAACCAAAGCCCAGCCTGCCTATAATCCCCAGTTCATGCTCCAGCCGCGAGCGCAGCCGCATTTCCGCATCACCACTGATACCTGGAAACCTTCGGGTGATACCGGCTTCACAGCGTTGGGTCAGTTCCAGCATGGGGTCGTTGTCGATGCCGATGATGGATGCCTCCGGTACCACGGGTTTTTTCCACCCCATGTCCAGGATGGGGTCTGCGCGGCATTTATCGGCGAGCGCTTCTGTGTTGGCGAGCAGTTTGCTGAGCCCGGCTTGCCCCAGCCCGGCGGCGTTCATGATTTCCTTGCCGAGCTGGAGCATGTGGCGGGGGCTCTTCAACCAGCCCTGTCCTGTGGGTTGAAGATGTCCTGTGGGTTGAAGGATTCCTGCTGGTTGGACCATGGGCTCTGTGGAGAGTTCGGGGAGGGATTTCAGGGTGCGTGCCGAGTCCAGGACATCAGCGGTGGCTGCACCGTCCTGGGCACAGTAACGGACTGCGTTGGCCAGGACGGCGGGGACGTTGTGTTCGAGGGCGAGTTTGAGCATGCGTACGGCATGGGCCGTGCTGAGCGGCGCCCCGGGTGCGCTGAGGTGCGAGACGATTTCGGCAACCAGGGTTCCCGGTGGCATGGCGTCGATCCATTGTTTAAAGAGGGTTCTTGGCCTCAGGTATTTGCGTCCGCCCATGGCCCGTCCGACATCCGAGTCTGGTCCGATCAGTACGGTCAACACGGGCTTGAGTGTTGTGGGGTCCAAGGTTCTGGAAGCAAGTTCAGCGCGGGTTACTGCAACGGGGACAACTCCCCCGGCTTTGCCAGAGGTGCGGGCATGGGCATCGGATACTAAGCGGCATAGTGCGCGGTAGCCTGCCCCGTTGTTGTGCCCGTGGGCCAGTACGACGACGCGGCCCGCGACTTGGGTGCGGTGGTCGCCGTCGTCGTCGAAAACTGCCAAGTCCACACCGACGATGGGATCGATACCTGCATCCATGCAGGCTTTGAGATGTTTAACTGTGCCGTAGAGTCCGTCCCTGTCTGTGCAGGCGAGCGCTGTGGCTCCGTCGGCTGCTGCGGTTTGGGCGAGTTCGTCGGGCCAGGAAACGCCATAGTGTGCGCTGAAGGCCGTGGAGACGTGCAGATGGGTGAAGCTCAACAGTTCACGCTGCTTCGTCGGGTTCCACGGCGCGGGCGGGTGCGGCGTCATGGATTCGAAGGAGTCGCCAGCGGCCGCTGCCTACGTGCCGGACAAGGTCCAAGGTGATGGTGTGGTTGTCCTTTTGCCCGGTTTCCAGGGGTTGAAGCTGGACGCGCCAGATTTCGTGGTCAACCAGGCCTGCGCCTGCGCCGATGGGTGCGCGGTGTTCTTCGACCCACCATTGGCGGCGTTCGAACCACCGGACTGGCTCATTGGTAACGGTGTAGCCGGCCCCTTTCCACTGGACTTCGTGCGGCTGGCCTGTTTCCGTGCAGTTGACTACGACGGATTCGCTGAACAGCCCCATTTCACACCTCACTACGCCGGCTCGATTCATTCGAAAGTATGTTCGAATATTCCCAGTTTACGCCGACGACAGAACAAAACCTACTTCGAAGTTCACCCCTGCGCAGAAGCCCTGGCAACACGCTTGCCGATCCGCTTCAGCAGCCCGTCCCGCAATGGTTGCATTCCCTCCGCCAGCGCTACGTTTCCCATGAGCGATGAGACGATCCTCAGCTGCTGGGTGCGCAGTACGCGCTTCCTGTTGTAGGTGGCGAGAGCTTCTTCCCTGGGAAGTTCGTTCAGTAGGGTTCCCAGGGTTACGGCGTCGATCAGCGCTTCGCAAGCACCCCGACCAAGATTTGGCGTCATGGCGTGGCACGCATCCCCCGCGAGCACCACATTTTCCCGCGCGTACCGGGTCATCGGCGGGGTCGTCCAGATGCGTTGTGCCAAGGAATTCCCAGGGGTAGCCTGCTTCAGAACCTCCCCGACAGCTTCCGAGTAGTTGGCGTACCTGCCCCGGGTGCTCTCCAGTGCTTCCGCAACATCTACGCTCTCCGGTCCAAGATCGGAACGAAATGAGGCGTACCAGTTGGTTCCGCCTACGGCCGGGGCCAGCCCAAAGATCTCTCCCCTACCCCAATATTCGCCAACATCCCCGGAGGCGGGCGCACTGGGAACAACTCCCCTGACAGCCAGGAAAGGCGTGGGCCGTGCCGCACTCCGCCGACCCCAGTGGTTTCTCCGGACAATACTGTTGACGCCGTCCGCACCCACAGTCAGCCATGCATCACCAGGAATGTCATCAACCCTCCGCACAACACGCCCCACTGAAGCGGGGACCGCCGTATCCAGCAGCCGCAGAAGCTCGGGTCTGGCTATGCCAACGAGCCCTTCCCCTTCTATGGCCAGCAAGGCCTGACCCGAGGGGTCGCGCAAGGCGCCGGCAGTGATGATGGATCCATGGCTTCGAACGGCACCGAGGATCCCGATGTCAGACAAAGCCCGTTGGGCCCTGGGCCACATGGCCAGTGTTGTTCCCACGGCGGGCAGCTCGGGCCTTTGTTCGTACACGGTGACCTCGAACGTGCCCGGGTCGAGTCGTGCCGCGAGCGCCAAGCCAGCTATTCCGCCGCCAATGATGTCCACTTTTTTCATGCGCACACTCTACTACTACATTTGTAGTAGGAATAGGTCTGCGAGCTAGACTTTCGCCATGCCCGACCGCCGAACCCAGTTAGCAGATGCAGCGCTCGCCGTCGTTGCCGCCCAGGGCCTGAAGGGCCTCACCCACCGTGCCGTGGACGCACAGGCCGGAGTCGCCGTCGGGACAACGTCGAACTACTTCCGCAACCGCGCCGCCCTGGTGGCTGCCGCCGTCGACCGCGTTGAAGAGCTGGACACCCTCCTGCTGCAGCAGGGCGCCATGGAACGCCCGACGTCGGTCGCAGCAGTAGCAGAGCAGGTGGCCGCAGCCGTTATGGGTCTCGCGCGGGAAAACGCCGGACTGACGAGGGCACGCCTCGTTTTCGCGCTGGACCAGCCGGAGGTAGTGGCTGCCGGACACGAGCGGCTGGTATCGGCGTTGGCACAGCTGCTCGAGGCCATGGGCGTGATGGAACCGAGGGCGCGGGCAGAAGCGGTTTCCGATTACAGCGACGGCTTGGTCCTGCACCTGCTGACCTCGAGGAAGGGCCAGGGCATCAGCAAGGAAAGGGTGGCGGAAAACATCCAGCGGCTCTTGGAGGCTTAAGCAAAGGATCACCTGCAGGGGTGGACGGCAGCGGGTCCGCAGAGCAGGATTGTGCCATGAGTACCAATGAGGCATTCCTGAAGCAGGTCAACATCTCTGCCGCTGATGACAACCTGGTGGCGAGGTTCGAAATTGACGGCAACATCCCAGGCTCCGGCGCTTATGTCGTGGGCCTTGTTGCTGCCAGTGAAGATTACTCCTCGCAGCGAAGGCTCGGCATCGAGTTCATGAACGGCGAGGCGATCTCGTTCTACTCCTTCAACCATTCCCTCAGCGCGGAGGAAAACTACGACATCAAAGGCGTAGAGCACTCCGGCAACGTCATCACCGGGAACTTTCCCATGTCCGCCATCCACGGACTCAGCAAAGGCCACGTGATGACGGCGTTCAGTGAAGCTGATGGCCGTGAGTTCCAATCCGGCGTGCCCGTCAACGAAGCCCTCTGACTCCTGGAAATCCTCTGAAGCCTAGAACAGGCCCTCCACGGGTTCGATAAGCTCCGGCGAGTTGTTGCGGACATTCCCGACGGCGGCCCCCACCGGATCCAGCGTCCAATCGGCAGCTGCGTCGTGCGCCCTTGAACGGACCATGTCCACGAGCCCTGCGGCATCCTTTTCCCGCGGATCGAGCCACGCTTCCATCGTCTCCGTACTCATGGGCAGGGGAACGCGATCATGAAGGGATGTCAGTTCATCGAACGCCGAGGCACTGCGCCGCGTCCGTGCTGAGTCCGCCGTCGGGGTATCCGCGGTCAAAATGGACATCGACAGCAACCAACGGGCGGGATCGTCCGGGGACGCACCCTGGTCCCGCCACCACTCATACAAACCCGCGAACACCAAGCCGTGTCCGTCGACCGGATGGACATAGTACGGCTGCTTGTTCTTGCCCTCGCCCTTCTTCCACTCGTAATAGCCATCGGCCGGCACCGCGCATCGTCGGGCTACGGCAGCCTTCTTGAAGGAGGGCTTCTCCAGAAGGGTTTCACTGCGCGCGTTGATCAAGCGGGCACCACCTTTGGGATCCTTGGCCCAGGACGGCACCAAACCCCACTTGGCCACGTGGAGCTGCCTCTTGACGTTGTCCTCGACCAACCGCTCAAGGACGATCGGGACCGCGTCCGTCGGGGCAACGTTCCACGACTTCTCCAGGGCAATCTCGTTCTCAAGCTCAGCGTCGAAATCGGCGAGCAAATCTCCCACCGCACGGGCCATCACGTAACGTCCACACATGCCAACAGTCTGCCCTTTCCCCCGAAATGACACCAGCGCAGCCGTGTGACGTAACGCGGGTCGGCGGCCAAACGGGAATTATTCAGCGCCGGGTTACCGTTGTTAGGAACGAAACACCCCGCGCAAACAACCACAATTGAGGAGAGCTCCGTGGACTTCACTCCCGACTCCGGCACCATCACCATGTTCTCGACCACCTGGTGCGGTTACTGCAACCGCCTGAAGAAGCAGCTCGATGCCAAGGGCATCGGCTACACCGAGATCAACATTGAAGAAGTGGATGGCACGGCCGAACTCGTCGAGCAGCTCAACGGAGGCAACCGCACCGTCCCCACCGTGCTCTTCCCGGATGGCACGGCTGCCACCAACCCCTCAGCATCCGAGGTCGAGAGCCGCCTGGCTGCCTAAGGAGCTGACGTAACCCGCGCAGGGCCCGCACGGAACAAACCACGTACTGTCTCTCACCTGTGATAGACAGAATGGGAATCCGTAGCGGGTCCTGCTGCATTAACCGTGCACTAACCGGGCCTGCCCTCCGCGAGTCCGAAGGGAACCACACCAATGGTCCACGCAGTCAAAGGCGTCGTCGTCCGCTCCAAAGGCGCACCCGCAACCCTCGAAACCGTCCTTGTTCCCGAACCCGGCCCAGGCGAGGCCTTGGTGGATATCCTCACCAGCGGCGTCTGCCACACTGACCTCCATTACAAACTTGGAGGCATCAGCGACGACTTCCCGTTCCTCCTCGGCCACGAAGCTACCGGCGTCGTCAGCGCAGTGGGTCCCGACGTCACCGACGTCGCCCCCGGCGACCGCGTCGTCCTGAACTGGCGCGCTGTCTGCGGCAACTGCCGCGCCTGTAAGCGTGGCGAACCCCAGTACTGCTTCAATACCCACAACGCCACCCAGAAAATGACCCTTGAGGACGGCACGGAACTGTCCCCGGCGCTGGGCATCGGCGCTTTCATCGAAAAGACCCTCGTCGCAGCCGGACAATGCACCAAGGTCGACCCCGAAGCCGATGCCGCCGCTGTCGGCCTGCTCGGCTGCGGTGTCATGGCGGGCCTCGGCGCCGCACTGAACACCGGAGGCGTCAAGCGTGGCGACTCTGTAGCAGTCATCGGATGCGGCGGCGTGGGCGTGGCGGCCATCGCGGGCGCAGCGCTCGCCGGCGCCACCACCATCATCGCCGTCGACATCGACGCCAAAAAGCTCGAACGCGCCAAGGACCTCGGCGCAACGCACACGGTTGATTCCTCCGCAGGCGATCCTGTCGAGGAAATCCGTGCGCTCACCGGCGGCTTCGGCGCAGACGTGGTGATTGACGCCGTCGGGCGCCCCGAAACGTATAAGCAGGCCTTCTACGCCCGCGACCTCGCAGGTACCGTGGTCCTCGTCGGCGTTCCCACGCCGGAGATGACGCTGGAACTGCCCTTGCTGGACGTGTTCGGCCGCGGCGGCTCCCTCAAATCGTCCTGGTACGGCGACTGCCTGCCCTCCCGCGATTTCCCCATGCTGGTTGACCTCTACAAGCAGGGCAAGCTGGACCTCGACGCCTTCGTCACCGAGCGGATCTCCATCGACCAAGTTGAAGAGGCTTTCGACAAGATGCACCACGGCGCTGTCCTGCGATCGGTGGTTGAGCTGTGAGCGCCGCCAACCTCACGATTGAAAATGTTGTCACGTCCGGGACGTTTTCACTGGACGGCGGCACCTGGGACGTGGACAACAACGTCTGGATCATTGGGGACGCTTCCGAGTGCATCGTCATAGACCCCGCCCATAACCCCGCAGCGATTGTGGACGCCGTCAATGGTCGGACCGTCAAAGCCATTCTGCTCACCCATGGCCACGATGACCACATCCGGTACGCAGGCGAGTTCCGCGAACTCGTCAATGCACCGGTCTACCTGCACAAGGAAGACTGGATGCTGTGGAATGCCGTCTTCCCGGGGGTCGATCCCGACAACTCGATCTCGGACGGAGACACGTTCGAAGTCGCCGGCGGAATCCTCACAGCCGTGCACACGCCGGGGCATTCACCGGGATCGGTGTCGTTCCTCCTGCCCAGTGAAGGCACCCTCTTCAGCGGGGATACGCTCTTCCAGGGTGGCCCGGGAGCAACAGGGCGTTCCTACAGCGACTTCCCCACCATCATCAAGTCCATCAAGACCAAACTCCTGACCCTGCCGGAGGAGACCGTGGTCCGCACCGGACATGGAGACAGCACGACGATCGGCGCGGAGAAGCCGCAGCTCGATGAATGGATTGCACGCGGCCACTGAACGGGGCGCGCAGCAGTCCACAAACCAAACCGGCCACCGCCCACAACGTGAGGGCGGTGGCCGTTTGGCTTGGTATTACCCCAAGAAGCAGCGGCGATCACACCAGAAGGGTGCTGAAGTCGCCGTCGACGACGTCCGCATAGCCGCGGTAAGCGTCCACCACCGCCGCCTCCACAGCGGCTACGTCAAGGTGGGGCAACAAGTCGTTGGCGGCGCCGGCCGTCGCCGGATCCCAGTCCAGGCCCAGCGCCTGATAGCTGGCCGTCAAGACATCGCGGATGGGACCGGAATTCTCCACCACCACCACGGAACTGAACAACCAGGCACCGGAGACGACGCGTTGAGCAGTACCGATCAGTTTGATCCTGTGCGCGGGAAAATCAGGATCCTCGCCGTGGACGCTGAACTCGCCGGGGCAGTACTCCCCCGGGATCTCGCCGACGGCGGCATGTACGCCGACACTGCGAAGAGCACCGGCCAGCAGCTCGCCGAAGTCGGAGAAACGCGCCTTTGCGCGGACGATAGCGTCGGGGTGCGGCTCGATGTGGTCTATCACCAGCGTCCCTTGGTGATAGGCAGCTGCCCTGCCCCCGGCCTTCCGGACCAGCGGCTCAAAGCCACGTTCCCTGCATGCTTCTTCGGCAGCAGCGAAGCCTGGCAGGTTGGCATCCCGCTGGCCGAAAGCAACAGTGGGTTGCGGCCGGTACAAACGAAGCGAGGGCCCCAACTGACCGGCGCGGGCACGCTTGAGCAGCTCCAGGGCAAAGTCGAGGTCGCCTGCAGCGCCAAAGGACTCCTGCTGCCGGTAGACGGTGAGCTGCTTGCCGGAGACTGCGGCTTCGCGCATCAGCTCTTCCTCAACGTCAGGATCTGCTCGGCCCTGCCGAACGGCCCATCAATGTCGTGCAACACTGTCGACGTCAAACCAATGCCATCGGCGCCGAAAGAGACCTTATTGTCCAGTCCAAGCCATTCGCCCGCCGGTGCGCGGTACATGTGGATCTGCAGGTCCACGTTCGGGAAGATGTAGCTGTCTTTGCCAGGAGGGACACGCGCAGCGATGCCGTTGGCCGTGTCCACGAGGCCCATCAACCGCGCAAGGTCAGTGCTGTCTGCCCGATCGGTCAGGGGGTGCGAGGTCCGGATCCACACCCTGCCCGATCCCGGGCGGTGCCCCTCCGCGATGCGCATCTCCAGGGAGCGGATGTATCCGCCCGGCCAAACACTGGCCCCGTCCCAAGGCTTGCATTCATCAGGTGCGGGCATCGGTTCGTCCTCGACCGCGGCCACAGCACTGGTATCGCTCGTGATCATGCGCCAGGCGGCGGCCCGGATGGCTACGCGCCCTCCGGCGGAAAGCTCGGCCTGGATGAGTTCAATGGTCTTCCCCGGCCTCAGCGTCGAGGTGGTGATCTGAAACTCTCCGCCGGGGATCAGGCCAAGGATTTCGTAGCTGATCCGGGCCAGCCGGACATCGTCCCTGGGCTCATGGCGCACCAGGGCATCGGCGAGAATTCCCGAGGCCGGCGCCATGTGTTGTTCGTGCGGATTCCAAGCGCCTTGGGCATGGATCGTGGAACGGAAATGGCCGTCGCCCAACGATTCGTAATAGAAAACGCCGTCCGCCAGTTCCGGTAATGCAGTAGTCAACCCGAGCCTTTCGCCGATCCAGCAGTAGAACTCAGACCACTGTATCCGCTGATTTGCCTGCCGCCCGACGCCTGCGGATCACAACAATCCAGACAACCACGGCTGCCAGCACAGCGATGCCTATCGCCGCCCCGACCGGCGAGGCCGCGGCCACCGCCAGCCACGCCTCCAAGGCCGCCAGTCCAATGGTGGCGTACAGGAGCGCCCAAACGATGGACCCGATGATTGCCGCGGGGAGATATCTCCGCAGAGGCATGCGCGCAGCACCAGCTGCCACGTTGATCGCGGTCTGAAAGCCGATGGTGAGGAAGGAAAGCACGACGGCGTACGGCCCCCACCGCTGTATGAACGCTTGGGCCCGGGCTGCTTTGGGCCGTTCGAGCGAAGTCCCGTAACGGGTATGCGCGAATCCGGCGACAGCTCCACGGCCGATCCAATACGTGACATTGACGCGGATCATGACAATGGCGAAGAGCGCTGCAAGAGCAACGCCGAAGGGCAAACTCATGATCTGGTCCACCCGACTTAGGCTACCCTAAGCCGGGCTTCCATGAAGATTCGCTCCCGGCACCAGCTGAGGGTGGACCCTAGGATTGGTTCATGGATCTCAGCGAGGCCGCCCAGGAGCTCTACGCAGTACTGCCGCGCGACTTCACCTCCGAGCGGACATCCTTGGTGCGCGCGGCCAAGGAATCCGGCCAGAAGGAGCTTGCCCAGGAGATCAGCCGCCTCCCCAAGCCAGCCGCAGGGGCCTGGGCCATCAACATGCTCGCAGTCCACAAGCCCGAGGTGATTGACGGCGTCGTGCGTTTTGGCGCGTCGCTCCGAAGCGCCCAGGAAGAGTCGGACGCTGAGGCTTTCCGGGAACTGAGCCAGCTACGGCAGGGCCAACTGACGGCGGCCGTTCATGCCGCCAAGGACCTTGCCGAAGAGCTGGGCGCGCCCCTGAGCGCCGCAGCGGCATCTGACGCGGAACAAACCCTGCGGGCCGCCATGGCCGACGCGGGAGCTGCTCGGGCAGTGGCGACCGGCCGACTGGTGCGGGGGCTGAGCGGGAGCGGCTTCGAATCTGTCGACATCACCGACGCCGTTGCGGCGCCCGGACCCGAAGATGCCGCCAGCACCGAAGAGCGCAGCCCCGCTCCGGCCCGAACCAGAAGGGCGACAACCTCAGCTGCCGAAGAAGCGCCGGACCCCAAGGTTCGCTCACAGGACAGCAGCCCAGCAAAAGTCAAAGACCCCAAGCAAGAGGCCACATCTTTGGCCGAACGCCGTGCCGCAAAGCGGCAGGCTGCGTTGCAGGAAGCGCAGGACGAGTTTGACGCAGCGGACCGGGAGGCGCGGAACGCGGAAAATCAGGCATCCTCAGCCTGGGATGTCGTCAATGAGCTCACTCGTCGGCGCTCGGAGGTCGAGTCGGAAATTTCCGAGGTGAAGAAGAAGCTGGCCTCCCTGGAGGCTGATCTCATTGGCATTACACGGGATGCCGAGTCCGCCGAATCCGACAAGAAACTTGCAGTCAGGACAGCCACGCAGCTCCGGCGCAGTGCTGACCAAGCACAGCGCCGCGTCGACAGGCTCAGCTAGTCCTTCTTTTTGCCCACCGTTTTTTGGAGGTGGTGGGTAGCCGGTCCTTCAAGATATTTGCCCTCCGGTGTGAACCTTGAGCCATGCAGTGGGCAGTCCCATGATTTTTCGGCATCGTTCCATGTCAGGAGTCCGCCCAAGTGCGCGCAACTGGCCGAGACCCTGCAGACCTTGCCATCGACCGTGGACACCGCTGCGGGTTCGCCCTTGTACAGCCCAACAACGCCGTTTCCTTCCGGTGGACGGGTTTCGTCGGTGATCTCCGGGTTGCTCCTTACTTTGGCCTTGTCCTCGATCATGCGCTTGGTGGTACTGGCGTTGAGCCGGACAGCCTGCAGGGCACCCTGGGGAGAAGTGACCCTGTGATGGATGATTCTGGCCCAGTCGGACTGGCCGCCCAGGATGTCCGAGGTGATGGACAACGCAGCGGCGACGCCGTTGCTCATCCCCCATTTGTTGTAGCCGGTGCCGAAGAAGATCCTGCCGTGCCCCCGGGGCAGCTTGCCAAAGAACGGCACGAGGTTGGTTGCCTGGTAGTCCTGCGCTGACCACGTGTGCGTCACTTCCGCGCCAGGGTAGTGTTTGTTGGCCCACCCCAGGAGGTCGTTCAGGTGCTGTTGCGGCGATGCGGCGCGGCCACCGGTGTGACCGTAGCCGCCCACCAGCAGCAGTTCACCCTCAGCCGTGGGGTGCGTCCGCTGCGATCGGGTAGGAGCGTCAATGGACAAGTACATGGCTTGGGGAAGTTGTGTCCCTGGAGACGGGCGCAGCGCGGCAGCGTAGGAACGGTTGGGTTCCAGCTTGGCGAAATACAGGCCGCGGTCGAGGATGGGCGTGCCCGTGGCTATCACGACGGTGTCGGCAGTGAACGTTCCCTTGCGTGTGGAGACTTCCAAGGGCAGGCTGGAGCCGACGTTCTGCACCTGCACATCTTCGACTACCAGGCCGCCATGTTCCCGGATGTCCGCAGCAAGGGTGTCCAGGACCTCCATCGGGTGAATCTGGGCCTGGTCCTCCAATTCCAGCGCTTCAATCACTGGAAACGGAAGCCCGGGGTCGCGGCTGAAGTGGACGTCCAAACCTGCGTCCCTCGATACCGCAGCCTCCTTGCGGAGCCGCTGCGCGCCGTCGTCGGAAGTGGCGAAGGTGACCGCAGTCCGGCGCTGGAACGGAACGCCCTGCTGTTCCAGATACTGTGTGAGCCAGGCTTGGCCCGACTTGTTGGCTTCCACATATCCCTGCACCACTTTGAGGGAGTACTGCCCGCGGAGGGCGGACAGGGCTCCGCCCTGAAGCAGGCTCAGCTTTCCTGTGGTGTTGCCGGTGGTCACGGCCCCGAGGGTACGTGCTTCGAAGACCACCACGCGCTGACCGGAGCGCGAGAGCAACAAGGCAGTCACCATCCCCGTCAGCCCGGCACCCACCACGATCGTGTCGAAGTGCTTTTCCTCGGGGATGGCGTCAGAGGTAAAGCGGGATTCCCTGTCCAACCACAGCGATTTCATCGATCGACCTGTCTCTCAGTCCACTGGCACGCGGTAGGGAAACGCTAGGCCGGTCTGTGGTGCTTATCAAGGGGTGCCGGCCCCTGTGGCCAAAGCGGCGGCGTGGCGAAGCTCAGTGTCAGGGTCTCTGGACCACCGTTCCAGCACGCGGTCAGCACGTTCCTTGGCCCGCCCTTCCAGGCGCTCCAGCAGGGGTCGCACGACGTCCGTGGCGAGGGGATCCACCAATTCCCTGGTTCCGGCCTGTCTGATGAAGCCCTCGATGCGCGTGAGGTCTGTGTTGACCAGGACACCGACTTTGGTTTGGAGAAGGACGACGGCGGCCAGCCGCCGCTCGTAGACCGGTTCCTCCCACAGTTCCGAACTCAGTGCGGTGATGTCATCGTGGTCGAGGTTCTTGTGCCGTTTCAGGGCATCGCGCACCGTTCCCCGCACGGCACCGACGGATGCGCCATAGACCTTCAATCCCCCACCCAAACGCTCGGAAGCCTCAGCGGCTTTTTCCCAGGTCGATTCCATGTGCAGGGTGTAGTCAACGAATTCAGCGGCATCACTCACCCGTCTATTTTGTCAGTGCCCGCCCGTAGCGTGATGGCAACAGCAATCGACAGGAGCATCATGCCATCCAAAGAGCTCGCCACCGAGGCCTCGTTTCCAGGCGTTCCGGCGGCGTCCTCCATGCCTGACTGGTATCCCGCTTTGCTCAACACCGTGGCGCGGGAGGTCCGGGCGGGCAGGACCCGGGCCATGGCGGCGGCCAACGCGGAGCTGCTGAATTCGTACTGGAGCATCGGCCGGCAACTGGCCGAGCGCGAATCCGAGCAAGGCTGGGGCGCGAAGGTTGTCACGCGGTTGTCCGCAGACATCCGGACCCGGTTTCCCGAAGCCAAGGGCTTCTCCCCCAGGAACCTGCGGTACATGAAGAGCTTCGCCCAGGCCTGGCCCGACTTTCCAATGTTGCAAGCGCCGCTTGCAACATTGCCCTGGTACCACCAGATTGCACTTCTCGAGAAGCTCGACGACGCCGCCACGCGGCTCTGGTACGCAGCGGCGGCTGCGCAGCACGGATGGTCGCGCAACGTCCTGACACACCAGATCTCCACCCGCCTGCACGAACGCTCCGGGCAGGCGATCACCAATTTCAAATCCACCATGGTTCCGGGCGACTCGGACCTCGCCCAGCAGGCCACCAAGGACCCCTATGTCTTTGACTTCCTGGCCATGAGCGATCGCCACACCGAACGGGACCTGGAGCTGCAGTTGGTGAAACACGTGGAGAAATTCCTGTTGGAACTGGGTCAGGGTTTCGCCTTTGTCGGCGAACAGGTCCGCCTTGAGATTGCAGGAGATGAGTTCTTTGCCGACTTGCTCTTCTATCATCTGAAGTTGCGCTGCTTCATGGTCATCGAGCTGAAAGCCGTGAAGTTCGAGCCCGGGTTCCTTGGTCAGTTGGGTATGTACATGGCGGCAGTTGATGACCTCCTCGCACACCCCGACGACAAACCCACCATCGGCTTGCTGCTGTGCAAGGAAAAAAACAGCGTCGTGGCGGAGTACGCCTTGCGGGGTTTCAATGCACCCGTGGGAATCGCGGAGTGGCGGACCTCGCTGGCAGATTCTTTGCCTGATGAGTTGGTTGCGAGCCTGCCGAGCATCGAGACACTGGAAGCTGAGTTGGCCAGCGAGGCTGCTCGGCTTGGGTCAGTTCCCCGCTCGGAGTGAAGGGCACAGTCCTGGATCTCGAACAAGGTGCGGACTGTGAGGGCGAAGGACGGGTGCTCATCATCTGAGCACCCGCCCTCTTGGCCTACGCGAGTTCGGCCGAGAACCGGCATTGTGTCGAGTCGAACTCGAGAACACGCACGCTCAGCTTATCGCCAGGCGCGCCATCCACACCCTTGGCGAGGCCCGGCACCTCGGCGTACTCCACGAGAACTCCGAACGGCAGTGACTTCGTCACGGTCGCGGTGACCACGTCACCGGCCGTCAGAAACAGGTCGCCCATGCATCCACCCCCTTTCCCTGAATCGGGTGAAGGAGAACAGGCGGATCAAGGAGCGGTCGGGTAAGCCTTCCAATTCATGCCGCGCATCGCGTCCAGCACAATCCCGATCTTCACAACACAAGTCTAGAACGACGCGTCTGATCACGGGATCAGAGGGACTCCAGCCTTAGCAACATGCCCTAGCCGGTCCGGTAGTACAGGATGGCCCACTGAACCGCTGTGGGCTTGTGGCCCACCGGCGACTTTGGGCGCCTGTTTGGGACCGTCTAATAATGTCGGAGCCTGCTGGCAGAGTAAGAACATGGGACGCAAGCCGGAATGACAAGTGGGTGCTGATGCCAGCGCTGCCCTGACGCCGGCTCCTTCTGAGCGGGCGCTCCCTGAAGTCCCAGGCTCTACCAGTCCCGGCACCATAAGCAGCGATCTGATCAACCAGCTGCGCGTACTGGAAGATATGAAGTCAGCTATATCGGGGTTGCAGGCCAAGATCACTGTGGCCTTCGACCTTGCCCAGCGTGCTGAGCAGGCCGAGGCAGGGGTGCCGGCGTCCGAACGCGGCAAGGGCGTGGGAGCGCAGGTGGCTCTCGCGCGGCGGGAATCCCCCAACCGTGGCTCCCGACTGCTGGGGCTGGCGAAGGCATTGGTGACGGAGATGCCACACACCATGGCCGCTGTGGATGCAGGACTGCTGAATGAGTGGCGGGCAACGCTGATCGTCAAGGAAACAGCGTGCCTGTCCGTGGAAGACCGGGCCTCGGTGGATGAAGAACTGGCCCCGGACACTGGAACGTTCGACGGCGCCGGAGACAAGGCCATCAGTGCCGCAGCGAAAGCTGCAGCCTACCGCCGTGATCCTCGTTCGGTAACCCAAAGGGCCGCACATGCCGCGAACGAGAGGAGGGTAAGTCTCCGCCCGGCACCGGACACCATGACCATCTTGACCGCACTGCTTCCGGTAGCCCAAGGCGTCGCAGCCTACGCGGCGCTCACCCGGGCCGCCGACTCAGCCCGGTCACGTCCGGGAGGTGACGAACGCGGTCGAGGCCAGGTGATGGCCGACACCCTGGTTGAACGGCTCACCGGTTCGTCCGCCGGCTATACCGGAATAGACCTGCAACTGGTGATGACAGACCGCACCCTCCTGGCCGGCGACTCCGAGCCGGCGCGACTGACCGGCTATGGGGTTGTCCCGGCCGAGTGGGCCAGAGACCTTGTGACCACAACGAAGGCCCACGGCGATCCCGGGAGTGACTTCAACATTTGGCTTCGCCGCCTCTATACGGCACCCGGAACCGGAGAACTCCTCGCTACGGATTCCCGGTCCCGCTTCTTTCCGCCGGGAATGCGACGCTTCCTCGAAGTACGTGACAACTTGTGCCGCACACCGTACTGCGACGCACCTATCCGTCAGATCGACCACATCATCCCCTGGCGCTGCGGTGGACCCACCTCGTTGGAGAACGGCGCTGGACTCTGCGAAGCCTGCAACCACACCTAAGAGAACCCCGGCTGGACCAGCAGAACAGCTCTGGGCAACAACGACACCGGAGCCATCCATACTTTGGAGGTCCTGACGCCCACCGGGCACAGCTACCGCTCACAGGCACCTCCCCTGCCGGGACACCCGCGTGTCCCAGCAGGTGCCACCTGAGCAGGCTACTCCCCTACAGGGAAAGCCACTCCTTCACCCACCACGCGGAGGCAGAGTTCTGTTCCGGGTTTAGTAATCGAGGCATTCCAGTGCCGGATGGTGATGATCTCGCCACCACCCGGGTAGCGGTGGCCATTGCCCTGTCCGGCTCCATCATGGGCCGTATAGGCACCGAGCTTGATACGGACCGTCGTTTCAGGGCCGAAGTAGTCTGTGTCAACAACGACGCCGCGGATCGGACCATCCGGCGCGATCCTGATCTGCTCCGGGCGCAGCATCAGCTGTACCCTGCCCTGGGCCGGCGGGCGCCGTACAGCAATGCCTCCGAGGGAACAAGTTGCGAGGGAACCCTCCATCCAGGCATCAAGAATGACGGCCTCGCCCAGGAACTCCGCTGTCGCCCGGTCCGCCGGGCGGGTATATACGACGAACGGGTTGCCGATCTGAGCCAGCTTCCCGCCACGCATGATGGCTACCTGGTCGGCGAAGGACAACGCTTCGGCCTGGTCATGGGTGACCAGGATGGTGGTCACCCCGGCGGCGTTGAGGACCTTTGCTACGGCCCGACGGGTGGCAACCCTCAAACCGGCGTCAAGAGCAGAGAAGGGTTCATCGAGAAGCATCAGCTCCGGCTCGCGGGCCAACGCCCGGGCCAAAGCAACGCGTTGCTGCTGCCCTCCGGAAAGCTGATGCGGCCGCCGCTTGGCCATGGCCGGGTCCAGGGAGACCATCTCCAGCAGCTCTTCCACACGGGCCTTCACTGCTCGACGACCGCCGTCGAGCTTACCGGCATCCAGCCCGAAGGCGACGTTCTGCCCGACCGTCAGGTGCGGAAACAGTGCACCATCCTGGGCGACGTAACCGACCTGGCGTTTGTGCGCGGGAACCTGGACACCGTCACCGGCCACCGGAATGCCGTTCATGCTGATGGATCCGGTGTTCGGGTGTTCGAAGCCGGCGATGAGGCGGAGCAGGGTGGTTTTGCCGGAACCCGACGGCCCGACGATGGCCGTTGTTCCACCACGGGCGACCGAGAGGTTAACTCCCTTGAGAACAGCTTGGGCCCCGAAGTTCTTGGTGACTTCGGAAATGTCCAGGTGCGTGTTGGTGGTCGGCGCCACTGAAGGGGCGACGCGCGGAGAAGGGAGTCTGGAAGGGGCTTGTTCTGTCACTGTCCGGCTACTTTCTTGGACTGTTGGAAAAGCAGGTAGGTCATGGGCGCCGAAAGCACGATCATCAACAAGGCATATGGGGCGGCCCCGGTGTAGTCGATTTCGCTGCTCTTGCTCCAAAACTCGGTTGCCAGAGTACGGGTGCCATTGGGGGCCAGGAGCAACGTGGCTGTGAGTTCGTTGACGATCGCAAGGAAGACCAGCGCGGCCCCACCGGCTGCAGCCGGTGCTGTCAGCCGCAGCGTCACGCGGAAGAATGACACGAAGGGCGTCTTTCCCAAAGATTGCGCGGCCTCGTCGAGTTCCTTGGGCGCTTGGGCCAAACCCGAACGGAGGTTGACCAGCGCCCTCGGAAGGAACAGCAACACGTAAGCAGCAATCAAGACTCCGGCTGTCTGGTAAACGCCGGGCACCGCCCGGATGCTGACCGTCACGAAAGCCAGGCCCACCACGATCCCGGGCAGGGAACTCGTAACGTAGTTGGACAGTTCAAGCAGCTTGCTGAACCAACTGGGGTGGCGGACAGCAAGATATGCCATGGGGAAAGCCACCACGATCGTTACCGCAGCTCCAACTGCCCCGTAGATGAGGGTCTGAAGGAGCGCAGGCATGAATTCCTCGGCAGCCCAGATCTCAGTCCCACCTGTAATCACCCACTTCAGGACAAACCACAGCGGCAGGCCGAACGCCAAGGCGGTGAGTGCCAAAAGACCCAATTGGGCCGGCAACTGGTACCTTCCCAGCGGCAACTGGGTTGTCTTCCCCTGCGCACCCGATCCCACCCGGGCATACCGCGCCGTGCCGCGGCTCTTCACTTCGGCCAGGAGCAGGAAAAGGCAAAGGATCACCAAGACACTGGCAAGCATATTGCCGGCGGTGCCGTTGAATGTCGACTGGAATTGGACCATGATCGCTGTCGTGAACGTATCGAAGCGGATCATGGCGAAGGCGCCGTATTCGGCCAAGAGGTGAAGTCCTACGAGCAAGGCTCCGCCGGTCATCGCGATGCGAAGCTGGGGCAACACCACGCGGAAGAAGACTGCCCACGGGCCCAGGCCAAGCGAAGCTGCGGATTGCTCAATGGCCGGGTCCAGGCGGCCCAGCGTTGCAGCGGCCGGTATGTAAACCAGCGGGAAGTAGGAAAGTGTGGAAATCAGGACACCGGACCAGAGGCCCTCCAGCGAAGGAACAGCCGAAACCCACGAATAGCTGTTGACGAAGGCTGGAATCGCCAACGGTGCTGCCAGGGCAACGGCCCACCAGCGACGCCCCCGGAGGGTTGTCCGCTCAACCAGCCAGGCACCACCCACGCCCAGCAGCAGGCACAACGGGATGGTGACAAGAGTCAGCAGCACGGTATTGAGCAGAAGCTCGCCAACGCGCGGGCGGACAATAAGTTCGACGGCGGTCTCCCAGCCGGTCGTGACGGTCATGTAGACGACGTAGCCCAGTGGCAGAAGCGAAAACAGGGCGATCAACACTGCCAGCAGGGACACGGTGGAAACGCCGAAAGGCGGGCGGGGGCGCTTGCCCCTGCCCGCCGTCGTCGTGCTTTCCGCGCCTTGTGGTCGGGAAGCCGATAGGTCGGTACTCACAGAACTAGAGGAGTCCTGCCTTGGTCATCAGTTCGGTGACCTTGGCGGAGTTGAGCTTTGCCGGGTCCACGGTAGGAGCCTGCAGTTCCTTGATCGGAACGAGCTTGGCGTTGGCATCCACCTGCGATGCGATGGCGTACTCGAAGGACGTGCCGTTCTTCAGTACTTCCTGGCCCTTCTTGCCCGTGATGAACTTCAGGAAGGCCTGGGCGTCTGCTGCGTGCTTGGAGGACTTCAGTACGCCGCCGCCGGAGACGGACAGGAAAGCACCCGGGTCCTGGTTCTTGAAGTAGTACGGCGTGACGTTCTTGGAGTTCTCACCGGTCTTCGCCTGGTCACCGTAGTAGTAGTAGTGGTAGATCAGCGCGCCGTCCACTTCGCCTGCGTTGACTGCCTTCATGGCGGTGCTGTTGCCCTTGTAAGCCTTGAAGTTTTCCTTCATGCCCTTGAGCCACTCCTCGGTGGCAGCCTCGCCCTTGAGCTCAAGAAGTGCGGCAACGATTGCCTGGAAGTCGGCACCGGACGGCGAAGCCGCCCACTTGCCCTTCCACTCCGGGTTGGCCAGGTCCAGCATGGACTTGGGGAGCTTGTCATCGCTGATCTTGTTCTTGTCGTAAACAAAAACGGTGGAGCGTGCTGCGATGCCGGTCCACTTGCCGGTCGACGGGCGGAACTCGGCAGGCACCTGGTCCAGGGTTGCCTTGTCAACGTCCGCGAAGAGGCCCGCGTTCTCTACCTGCGCCATTGCCGGAGAGTTCTCGGTCAGGAACACGTCAGCCGGTGAAGCCTGGCCTTCCTGGACAATTTGGTTGGACAATTCGGTATCTGAGCCCTGGCGGATGGTGACCTTAATCCCGGTCTCCTTGGTGAAAGCGTCCACCCATTCCTTGGTCAGGGTGTCGTGCTGGGCGTTGTAAACCGTGATGTCACCGGAACCCGAACCTGCGGAAGCGGAGGCATCGGAGGCACTGCCGGCGTTGGAGCCGCACGCGGTGAGGCCGAGTGCTGCGGTTGCCGCGAGGGCGATTCCGGCCAGCGCTTTCTTGGGGATGTTCATGGAGGGCTTCTTTCTGCGAACAAAAAACTCTTGGGACCTTCGTCCGTGCAGGCCTGGTGTTGGGAAGGCTTGCCTTTGTAAGAGTAGGTAAGGCTTGCCTACGCGCAAAGCCCAATCACCCAATAGTGACAAGGATCACGATAATTACGCAAATCTTGCGTGACGTAATAGCGGGGCCTTGACAGTGCTCCTTACAGAGGAGATGGCATTAACGCCAAAGCCCGGGACCAGCTGCATCACGCAGCCGACCCCGGGCCGGTATCCGATCAATCCAGCGGAGCTAGAACTCCCAGTCCTCATCCTCCGTGTTGACGGCCTTGCCGATCACGTAGGAAGAGCCCGAACCGGAGAAGAAGTCGTGGTTCTCGTCAGCGTTCGGGGACAGGGCGGAGAGGATGGCCGGGTTCACGTCGGTGACCGATGCCGGGAACATGGCCTCGTAGCCGAGGTTCATGAGTGCCTTGTTGGCGTTGTAGTGCAGGAACTTCTTGACGTCCTCAGCCAGGCCGACACCGTCGTAGAGGTCGTGGGTGTACTGGACTTCGTTTTCGTACAGCTCGAAGAGGAGCTCGAAGGTGTAGTCCTTGATTTCCTGCTTGCGGGCCTCGGAAACCTTCTCCAGACCCTTCTGGAACTTGTAGCCGATGTAGTAACCGTGCACAGCCTCGTCGCGGATGATGAGGCGGATCAGGTCAGCCGTGTTCGTGAGCTTGGCGCGCGAGGACCAGTACATCGGCAGGTAGAAGCCAGAGTAGAACAGGAAGCTCTCCAGCAGCGTGGAAGCGACCTTGCGCTTGAGGGGATCATCGCCCTGGTAGTAGTCCATGACGATCTGGGCCTTCTTCTGCAGGTTCTCGTTCTCGAGGGACCAGCGGAAAGCGTCGTCAATCTCCTTGGTGGAGCACAGGGTGGAGAAGATGGACGAGTAGGATTTGGCGTGCACCGACTCCATGAAGGCAATGTTGGTGTAAACGGCCTCTTCGTGCGGGGTCAGTGCGTCCGGAATCAGCGAAACAGCACCAACGGTGCCCTGAATGGTGTCCAACAGGGTCAAGCCGGTGAAGACGCGCATGGTGAGTTGCTGCTCTTCCGGGGTCAGCGTGTGCCACGACTGGACGTCGTTGGACAGCGGCACCTTCTCAGGCAGCCAGAAGTTGTTGACCAGGCGGTTCCAGACTTCCACGTCTTTGTCGTCCTGGATCTTGTTCCAGTTGATGGCTTCGACGTGGCTCAGCAGCTTGACCTTCTCGGTCATGTCATCCCCTTTAGCGATGGGTGGTTCTTTAAGGTAAGCGTACGACGGCGGGTGGTGGCCCGCCGTCGTACTCTTTAGTTTTGTGCGTGGTTGACTACAGCATGCAGCTGACGCAGCCCTCAACCTCAGTGCCCTCCAGCGCGAGCTGGCGGAGACGGATGTAGTAAAGGGTCTTGATGCCCTTGCGCCATGCGTAGATCTGCGCCTTGTTGATGTCACGCGTGGTGGCGGTGTCCTTGAAGAACAGCGTCAGGGACAGGCCCTGGTCCACGTGCTGCGTGGCAGCGGCGTAGGTGTCGATGATCTTCTCGTAGCCGATCTCGTAGGCATCCTGGTAGTACTCCAGGTTGTCGTTGGTCAGGTACGGAGCCGGGTAGTAGACGCGGCCGATCTTGCCTTCCTTGCGGATTTCGATCTTGGCGGCCACCGGGTGGATCGACGAGGTGGAGTTGTTGATGTAGCTGATGGAACCCGTGGGCGGAACAGCCTGGAGGTTCTGGTTGTAGATACCGTGCTCCATGACCGAAGCCTTCAGCTCACGCCAGTCATCCTGGGTGGGGATGTCGTGGCCGGCGAAGAGCTCGCGGACGCGTTCTGTTGCCGGAACCCATTCCTGCTCCGTGTACTTGTCGAAGAACTCGCCGGAAGCGTAGGTGGACTTCTCGAAGCCGCCGAACTTCTGGCCGGTCTCGATGGCCAGCTTGTTGGAAGCGCGGAGGGCGTGGAACAACACCGTGTAGAAGTAGATGTTGGTGAAGTCCAGGCCTTCTTCGGAGCCGTAGTGGACGTGCTCGCGGGCAAGGTAGCCGTGGAGGTTCATCTGGCCGAGACCAATCGCGTGGCTCTGGGCGTTGCCCTGGGCGATCGACGGCACGGAGTTGATGTAGGACATGTCCGAAACAGCACTGAGCGCACGGATGGAGGTCTCGATGGAGAGCCCGAAGTCCGGCGAATCCATGGTCTTGGCGATGTTCATCGACCCGAGGTTGCAGGAGATGTCCTTGCCCACGGTCTCGTAGCTGAGGTCCTCGGCGTAGATGGACGGCGAGGAAACCTGCAGGATTTCCGAGCAGAGGTTGCTCATGGTGATCTTGCCGTCGATCGGGTTGGCCCGGTTCACGGTGTCCTCGAACATGATGTACGGGTAGCCGGACTCGAACTGGATCTCCGCGAGGGTCTGGAAGAACTCACGGGCACTGATCTTGGTCTTCTTGATCCGGGAATCGTCGACCATCTCGTAGTACTTCTCCGTCACCGAGATGTCGGAGAACGGCACGCCGTAGACGCGCTCAACGTCGTACGGGGAGAAGAGGTACATGTCCTCGTTCTTCTTGGCGAGCTCGAACGTGATGTCCGGAACCACAACACCCAAGGAAAGGGTCTTGATGCGGATCTTTTCATCGGCGTTCTCACGCTTGGTGTCCAGGAAGCGGTGGATGTCCGGGTGGTGGGCGTGCAGGTACACGGCGCCTGCACCCTGGCGGGCACCGAGCTGGTTGGCATAGGAGAAGCTGTCTTCGAGGAGCTTCATCACAGGGATAACGCCGGAGGACTGGTTCTCGATCTGCTTGATCGGGGCGCCATGCTCACGGATGTTCGTCAAGGACAGCGCTACGCCACCGCCACGCTTGGACAGCTGGAGGGCAGAGTTGATGGCACGGGCGATCGACTCCATGTTGTCTTCGATACGGAGCAGGAAGCAGGAAACGAGCTCGCCACGCTGGGCTTTTCCGGCGTTAAGGAACGTCGGGGTGGCCGGCTGGAAACGGCCGTCGATGATTTCGTCCACCAGGCGGGTGGCGAGCTCTTCGTTGCCGCGGCCGAGGTGCAGGGCAACCATGCAGACACGGTCCTCATAACGCTCGAGGAAGCGCTTGCCGTCGAAGGTCTTCAGCGTGTAGGACGTGTAGAACTTGAAGGCACCGAGGAAGGTCTCAAAGCGGAACTTCTTCTTGTACGCCCGGTTGAAGAGCTCGCGGATGAAGTTCATCGTGTACTGGTCGAGGGTCTCGCGCTCGTAGTACTGGTTCTTCACCAAGTAGTCGAGCTTCTCTTCGAGATCGTGGAAGAACACCGTGTTGTTGTTCACGTGCTGCAGGAAGTACTGGTGCGCAGCTTCGCGGTCGGCTTCGAACTGGATCTCACCGTTGGGGCCATACAGGTTGAGCATGGCGTTGAGCTCGTGATAGCCCAGGCCCTTGTAAGCCTCAGGCAATGGCTTCTTGGTGTCCACAGCGCCCCCGGTTACTTCTGCTTCTGCGACAGTTGTGTCCAAAACTCTTCCAATCCTTGATTCACTCGGTCTACGTCTTCGGGAGTTCCCATGAGTTCGAACCGATAGAGGTGCGGAACTTTGCACTTGACGGCGACAATGTCCCCGGCTGCGCAGTAGTTGTCCGCGAAGTTTGTGTTCCCGGCCCCGATAACACCGCGGATCCGTTCCCTGTTCCGGGGATCGTTCAGAAACCTGATGACCTGCTTGGGCACTGAGCCTTCACCGTTGGTACCTCCATAGGTGGGAAGTACCAGGACGAAGGGCTCCAGCGCTTGAAGCGGAGGATCCTGGGAATAGAGAGGGATGCGCGCCGCGTCCCTGCCCAGTTTCTGGACGAATCTCTTGGTGTTTTCGGATGTCGAGGAAAAGTAGATGAGGTGACTCCTGGTGGTGACAGCTTCCGTCACCTCACGTGCGGTTGCCGCTGTCAGCGGTGCCATGGGAGTCACCTCGACTACATAGGGATTCTTTGTGTGCTGTGGTGGCGAAACTTAGGCCACGGAAGAAGCGGCCTGGGCCAGTTCTTCGATCTTGTCCGGACGGAAGCCTGACCAGTGGTCCTGCTCGGTCACGACAACCGGAGCCTGCATGTAGCCCAGTGCCTTGAGGCGCTCAAGGGCCTCGGCGTCCTGGGAGATGTCGACGCTCTGGTAGGCAATGCCCTTCTTGTCGAGCGCCCGGTAGGTTGCGTTGCACTGAACACAGGCCGGCTTCGTGTAAACCGTTACGGTCATGATCCCTGTCCCCTAAGTTGAAGTCTGGTTCTCTTCGTATCTGGCGGGCTCAACCGGAACTTACTACTGAATCCGATACCGGCCCGCAGGCTGCCGTGACAGCCAACACGCTCTTATTTAGTCTTGCGCTGGTTTCCCGCTCAATCCGTAAATCGATACTACATGTAGTGCAAGCACCTCGCCGGAACCCCAAGATGATGTATTACAAGTATGTCATTCAATCCACCGGTCGTCCACAGGGCAAGGGCTTCAAAATGTCCGTAATTACGCCAAACTGAGAGATGTCATCCACACCCTGTGGACTACTTAGCCACATTTAATCTTCAGCGTGTCGCCCTCGTACGGCGTGTCGTGACACTTTGAAAATGTGGCGTGGCGAACAGCTAAAATCTGCTGATGGTCAACCTTCTCCACCTCCGGACGCTGATGGAAGTAACCCGCCTGGGTTCCTTCGCTGCGGCCGCCGCCCAACTGGGCTACACAGCCTCGGCCGTCTCCCAACAGATGGCAGCGCTGGAACGCGACACCGGCGTCGAACTCTTCCAGCGCTCGGCACGAAGCGTTGTCCCCACGGAAGCTGCCGTGACCATGACCCGGCACGCCTCAAAGGTACTGACCGATGTCGAAGCCCTCATGGCGGCGGCCTCCCGCACCAACGACTCCCCCGCCCAGGAACTGCGCCTTGGCATCTTCCCCAGCCTTGCCACGTACGTACTGCCCGACATCCTGCGGAATGAACGCTGGAACGGACTGGGCATCGAGCTGAAGGTCTCGGTGGCCGAGCCGGCCCAAACCATCCAGGGACTGCGCAGCGGCGGTGAACTGGACGTCGCACTTGTCTACCAGGTAGGCCAGTCGGGATTGGCGTGGCCGCATTCGCTCGAGCGCCAATGGATCGGCGACGACGACTTCCGGGTGGTCTTGCCAGCGTCCTGGAAAATCCGCGAAGACGCCGAAATCGAGGCCGCGCATCTGTCCGACATGCCGTGGATCGTGCACCACCCGGGCACCAGCGATGCCCTGGTGATCGAACGCCTGTTTGCCAGTTGCAACCTCCACCCCAGGGTGGTGGCCTACAGCGACGACTTCCACGCGAGCCTTGAGATGACAGCCGCGGGGCTTGGCGCTTCACTGGTACCGGAACTTGCGCTGCGGAACCGGCCGCCCGGCGTCGTCGTGCTGGACGTCCCGGATATCCGGCTGGCGCGGAACGTGTTTGCGTTGCTGATCAATGAAAAGCGGACCGCCCAGGTGCAACTTTTCACCCAACTGCTGGCCGATACCCTCCGGGCCACTGCAGACAAAAGCGGCCTCCACCCGCTGAAAACGGCTCCCGCCAAAGGTCCCCAGCGGCGCAGGTGAAATATCCCGAAGTGCTGGAACCCGCTGGATGTAGGGGTTAGATTGATCACATGGGCAAGGTAGCGAGCAAACATTTTGGGGAGATAGAGCTCAATCACGGGCGTGAACATTGCTTCGTCGCAAGACACGAACTCGGCGGCAACCAGCTTGAACTGGACTTGAACGTCGCCGCGCACGACCACTTCGATGAAGCAGCGCTCCGCAAGGTGGACTACCGTTTGCGCTTCCTGCCCGAGCTGGTGGACCAGGTCCGGGAAATGATCGCCGATGAGCTGGACCAGGACGGTACAAACCCACAGCAGTTCCTGCATTTCCACTGTTCGCAGCTCAAGGAAGAACAGCTCGAATCCGTTTTCGGAGTCCGCGACAAGAACCAGCTCACCAACGACGTCTTCCTCAAAGCGCTCAAACTCGGCCACGTGGCCATTTATCCCGGGCAGCCTGAGCGCTACTTCGTCCTCGACTTCACCCTTGGCTCCCACTTCACGGACGAGCTGCTGGTCGCAGCCGCCGATGAAGATGGCGTGGTGGATGACGAAATTCTGTGGGAGTAGCACTGCCTGTTTAAAGCACGACGGCGGCCGGTCACCTACGGGGGCGGGTTCACCACGGCTTCTCCACGCCCGTGCTGTCATCCGGTCCGCGCAGATATTCGTCACGCTCCTGGCCTTCGCCGCGCTCGAGTTGGGCCTTCCGGGCGCTCTCTTCCAGCTGCTGGAGCTGCTTTTCTGGCGGGGTCGTCGCCGAGTCCGGGGTGCTGCCCGGCTCCGCGTCCTTCGGGGACTGTTTTCCCTGAAGCCGGCCCTTGGCCGCATCGAGGGCGTCTCCCTCCCCCGCCGCATTCGCCGGACCAGGCTCATGGCACTGACCGGATGCGGCTTCGATGACGGCCAATGCCTCCGCGACCAGCCTGTCCTTGGGCCCGGGATCTTTCTCGGAATCCGCAAGCTTCTCAATGCTGAGCGCCAGATTCACACGGACTTTGCACTCGTCCGTGCCGGGTCCCCGGTTCAGGGCTATCTCGAATTCGGTGCGCGCCGCGGCGAAGTCGCCGGCCAGGACCGCGGCGTCCCCGGACGCGAAGGGGGCCTTGTGGGGCTCCAGCACATTGGCTACCCCCAGCCACGCCGCCGCCTGTGCAACGGCATCACGGTCTCCTGCCGCAAAGGCGCTCCCTGCAGTGCCTCCCAGAAAGCCCACGCTCAGGAGCTTGGCGGCGACTGCGAGCGCCAGGACGGCAGCCGGTGCCGACCAGAGCGCAAGGTGACGGTGCCGCCGTCGTGCGTTTGAGGTGATCATCCCTTGGGCTCCTTGGGTGCTGAACTGCTCACTGCGCGTAACGCACTCAGGTGCCTGAGCGGCTCGGGGATGGCCAGCACAAAAGCCGCCAGTGCGAGCACCCAGTAGAGTTCGATCCTTCCGGGTGCATCCTCTGTGCTTGCTGAGAGGGAACCTGGTTGGGCTTTGCCGAACATGCCGGATACGGGGTCCGTGGCGGTTCTGTGGACATAGGGGACGTTGAGATCATTGGCGACGCTGTGGAGTTGTTGTTCGTCGATCCTGGAGACGGCGTCCTGCCCGCTGCCGGCGCTTCGGTCTTTCACATAGGCGTTGGCGTTCCGGGAGGAGTCCTTCATTCGCCCGCCCGCTTCGGTTCCATAACCAAGCACTGCTCCCCCGGCCACGTTGGAGCCATCCATGGGCGGCGGGGCCGCGGCGCTGGTGTTCTCGCCATCGCCCGCGTAGAAAACCAACGCCGGCCTTCCCGGGTGTTGTTCACGGGCCGTGGCGAGCCTTTCTTTCAGCAACTGCGCGGCTCCGGTCACGCTGCTGCCCTTGGCATAACGGGGATTTTGCGGCTGGAGGGTCGCCATGCTGGTTTGCAGGGCGGTGGCGTCCTGGGACAAAGGCATCTGGACGGTGGCCTTGTCATCGAAGGTGATGAGGGAGAATTTCGCCCCGGCCAGTTCCTGTGCGATCGCCATGACGTCGCGTTGAACGCCGGACAATCGTGTTGCGGTTCCGTTGTAGTCTTCGGCACCCATGCTGGTGCTGGTGTCAACGACGAAGAAGACATCCAACTCGGCTGTCGATCTCTGGGCTTGTCCTCCGGCCCAGCCAGGTCGCAAGGCGGCCAGAAGCAGGAGCACGACGACGAGGCAGCGGTGGAGCGCCGACCGTACGTTTCGCGGTGACCGGCCTTGCGGTGACCGCTTCTGCGGTGCTGAGGTCCAGGGACGCAGGCTCCATACGGTAAAGGCGATGGCTCCAAGACCCGCGGCAGCCAGGAGCGGCCACGGCAGGATAGGGGCTATGGTCATGGTCATTGCTCCACCCGCCGTCCCAGGACCAGCATGCCCAGACCAGCCAGCACAGCGATACCCAAGGGCCAGCCGGGGGCGTCTGTCACGACTGCCTGCGGAGCCGAAGCATAGGTGGTGGCTTCGGTTTCCTGCACCTTCCTGACAATGCGGGGCACGGCCTCGGGATTGTCCACGCCGGAGTAGGTGCCCCCTGTTGCCTCGACGGCAGCCTTGAGTTGGGCGCCAGGCTGATCAGGTTGGTCTCCGTAGTCCAGGTCGCTGGGGTTCAGGGCATGGACCTTCACTTTCTTGGTGCCGGCCAGGGCGGCAGCCTCGGAGAGGGTGAAGATGGGCGCTCCGGATACGAAGTTGTCCGTGGCCAGTACAACTGACCGCGAGCGCCCTGTGTCCCCTGTGGTGTTGCCGCTGGTATCCGTGTCGGGGAAGCTCTGGACACAGGAGGCCAGCCCGTCACCGATGAGGGACGAGCCTTCCCCGTTCCAGGTGCCATCGAAGAACGAGCCAGCTCCGTCGGACAAGGCCTTTTCTGCGTGGCTCAGCTGCTCCTCGACGTAGTCGTAATCATCGGTGAGGGGAAAGAGTTGCACGCTGCTGCTGTCGAAAATGACCATCCCGATCCTCTCGCCGTCGAACTGCTGGGCGAGGTCCTTGAAAACAGCCGCCAAGGCGGCGTCGGTACTTGCCATTGAGCCGGATACGTCCAGGCACAGCACGATGTCCCGGTTGCGGATCTCTGGCTGCTCGGTGGAGCGCAGCGCTGGTCTGGCAGCTGTGACGGCGCTGGCAACCAGGACCAGGCCTGCCAGCAGGGCGGCGAGGGCCAGCCGGGTCCGGTAGCGGCGAAGGGCGAGCTGGTACTCAGGCAGGTTAGTGAGCCGGTCGCCATGGGCAACGCGCCGGGTCTGAGATGTACGACGACGCCGAAGGTACAGCCAGGCGGCGACCGTCACTGCAGCCGCAGCCAAGGGAAGAATCCACCAGTAGCTCAGTTCCATGCGTGGACCACCTGGCGGGCAAGATCAGCGGAGTGCCGTACTGGCTGGACGTGCCGGGTGGAGAATTCGCTGGGGTAGATGCCAGCTATGCCTTCAGCCAAGGTATCCAGGCCTTCGCCCCGCAACTCATCCAGGGTCATGGAGGTGACGGGAAGGCCTGTTGCGGCTCCGGCGAACTCCCGCACGAGGAAGCTGAGCCGCTGGTGGGCTTCGCGCTCGGGTACGCGTCCGGCGTCGGCGTCTGCGGCAGTGTCCTCAATCGCTGCAAGGCAGCGGGACCGCAGCGTCTCCAGCTCCGTCGGCCCTGGCGTCCGCGGCGCAGCCACGCGTGCCCTGGGCAGCAGGAGCCATACGTACCATCCGGCAACAAGAACCAGGAGCAGAATCCCCAGCCACATCCAGATGCTTTGGTATGGCAAGGGTGCGTAGAAGTCAGCCGGCACGCTGGCCCCTTGGTGGCCGGCGGCCAGAGCTCAGCGCACCGGAGCGGTGTTTTTCCAGCAGGGCGAAGACGGTTGCCACGACATCGGCGCTGCCTTCGGCCTGTTCTTCTGCGATGCCCAAGCGGCGGAAGAGGGCCGCCCGAAGGTCAGCGCGCTGGACGATCGCGTGCTGGTAAGCGGCCCGGATGTCCCTGTCCGCGGCAAGCAGGAACGGTATCGCAGTGCCCGTGCCGACGTCAGTACTGTCCCGAGTCCCCTTTCCCCCGATCCGGGGCGCGAGGTCAGCATCGCGAACGGTCAACCAGAGCACTTCATGCCGTGCCCGCAGCCTGCGCAGCAGCTCCCCCGTCTGGGCGTCAGGAAGGAACTCGTCAGCAACAACCACAATCAGCATCCGGCCCTTGAGGTACCGCAGGACGTAGTTGAGCTGCCCCGCGATACCGCTGGGTTGGCCATGCAAGTTGATGGCCGAGTCAATCTCCCGCAGCAACCGCTCCAAGTGTTCCTCGCCGCCTTTGGCAGGCAGATACCTGGAAGCGCTCGCATTCCCATGCACCAGGCCAACATCGTCCCCGTGACGGCAAGCCAGGTAACCGACGACCCCGGCCGCGTAAACAGCAACGTCCTTCTTGCTTTCGCCCGAGAGCGCCTCTGCTGCCATGTTTCGTCCGGAGTCCACCACCAGCAACACTGAGTGGCGGCGGACGGCGACATAGCGTTTGACGAGCGGTGAGCCGTGCCGGGCCGTGGCCTTCCAATCGATGTCCCTGACTTCATCACCGGGAACATAGCTCCGCAGCTCGTCGAAATCCATGCTGCGGCCCTTGAAGACAGAGCCGTATTCGCCATCAAGCAGGCTCAGCGTCCTTCGATGGGCGAAGATAAACATCTTCGATTTAACGCGTTTCAGAAGGCTGGCCACCTGCCGGCCCCGCTACGGCGTCTGGACTGACGCCAGAACGGCATCGATGACTGTCTCCACGGCAACGCCCTCCACGACGGCGTCAAAACCAAGGATGATGCGGTGGCGGAGGACCCGGTGTGCCAGGTTCTTCACGTCTTCCGGGATGACGTGGTCGCGGCCGTTGAGCAGTGCCAGGGCCCTTGCCGCCTGGCTGAAGGCGATGCTGGCCCTCGGACTGGCACCAAATTCCACGAGGTTGGCCAAATGTGGTTCCAGATACTGCGCAGCATTCCGGGTGACGTAGGCAAGGCCCACGATGTAGCGCACGATGGCGGGGTCGATGTATACCCGACGCACGAGTTCCTGCACCTGCACCACTGCGTCGAGGGAAGCAGCGGCCGGCGGCTTCTGCCCGGCGCTGAAGACCCCGGCGTCGATCCGCCTGATGACCTCGGCTTCTTCAGCCGGGCTGGGGTAGTCCAGGACATCCTTGAGCATGAACCTGTCCATCTGGGCTTCAGGAAGGCGGTAGGTGCCCTCTTGCTCAATGGGGTTCTGAGTAGCCAGCACCAGGAAAGGCTGGGGCAAGGGATAGGACTCGCCGCCGATGGAGGTCTGGCGTTCCTGCATGGCTTCCAGCATGGCGCTTTGCGTTTTTGCGCTGGACCTGTTGATCTCATCCAGCAATACGATGTTGGCGTGGACGGGCCCCAGCTGAGTGACGAAGGTGCCTTTGGCGGCGTCGAAAATCTGGGTACCTGCAATGTCGCTGGGAAGCAGGTCGGGGGTGCACTGGATACGCCGGAAGTCTGCGCTGACAGATTCGGCGATGGCCTGGGCCGCTGTTGTCTTGGCGAGTCCGGGAACACTTTCCAGCAGCACATGGCCGCCGGTCAGCAAACCAATCAGCAGCGTCTCCCGCAGTCGTGACTGGCCCACGACCTTGTTCTCGAAACTGCGGACGATGCTGCCCACCAGTTGCTGGGCCCGCGCCATGTCAGGTGCATCGATTCCGGCCATGGCTGTGATCTGGTGCACTCGGGTCCCCTCGCTGGCGTTATGAGTCGTGCCGCAAGCGGTGGGCTGATGTTTCCGCCTGCATCGGCCACTCTATCCAAACGGGCCTGCGTCCGGGCCGCAATGGGTACCCCTCCCCATGGAGACCCCTGAGGTCTATCCTTTTGCCATGCATCAGCTACCAGCCGCCTATCAGAACTACCTCGCATCCCAGAACCAGCACGTCATCGACGCCGTACGCCCCGTTCTTCTGCAGTCAGCAGCGGACCAACGTCACGGTGTACGGATCACCTACAACTCCGGCCCAACAGGACACCAGGCCCACTTGGACGAGTCCATCCCCTACGGCGAAATCATCGAAGACATCGACTGAAACGCCGGTAGGACCCTCTGCGCGTCAGCCCTTCATGGCGCCGGACATCGCAAAGGAGTTCCCCATGCCCCGAGACACCACCGCGTAGAGCACCAGCACCGGGACGGAATAGAGGATGGAGAACGCAGCCAGCTGGCCATAAGCAATGGCACCGTGCTGGCCGAAGAAGCTGAAGATCGACACCGCAGCGGGTTGCTTTCCGATGGAAAGCAGAAGGATGAAGGGAACGAAGAAGTTTCCCCATGCCTGGATGAAGACAACAATGAACACTACCGCCAGGCCTTGGCGCATGAGTGGGAGCACAACGGTCCGCAGTGTCACCAGGGCCGATGCCCCGTCCATCCAGGCCGCTTCTTCCAGTTCCAGGGGAACCGCGTCCATGAAGCTTTTGGCCATCCACATCGCCATGGGCAACGTGGTGGTGGCCATGAAGAAGATGGTCGCGGCCATGGAGTCCAGGAGCTGCAGTTGAACGAACAGTCCGTAGACCGGGACCATGATGGCAGTCACCGGCAATGATGTGCCGAAGAGAACCGTGTACATGAACGGCTTGTTAAAGCGGGATTGGTACCTCGATAACGGATAGGCGGCCAGCACGGCCACCAGAACGTTCACCAAGGCAGTACCACCGGACAACAGGAGGCTGTTGAGCAGTGGGCGGCCCAACAGCTCCGGCGTCATGACTGCGGTGAAGTTGATCATCGACGGCGCCGATGGCACCTTCGTCCCGTACCCCGCTTGAGGGTCGACGGCGGCCAGCAGCAACCACAGAAGCGGCGCCACAAAACACAGACCAATGAGCGCCAAGGCGATGTCCGCCCCAAGCCTGGCTCGGAAGCGCCTCACGTACGCCGCTCCCGCAAGAGCCGGACGTAGACGGCGCCGAAGACCATTCCCAGCAGGATCAGCACCGATGCCACCGCGGTACCGTACCCAATGTCACCGAATTTGAAGGCCTCCTGGTAGGCCAGGACAGGCAATGTGGTGCTGGCATTGGCTGGCCCACCGGCCGTCATCACCCAAATGAGCGTGAACACTGCCAGCGTCTGGAGGGTGATCAGCATCAGGTTGGTGGCGATGCTGTTTCGGATCAGTGGCAGGGTGATGAACGCGAGCCGCTGCCATCCCCGGGCACCGTCCATGAGGGCCGCTTCGGTCACGTCGCGCGGCACCTCGGCCAGTGCCGCCCGGTACACCAGCATGGAAAAGGCCGTTCCGCGCCAGGTGTTGGCCAGAATGATGGCAACAAGTGGGAAGGAATACAGCCAATCCAAGCCGTGGGTCCCCAGCACTCCGAGTATCTGGTTCAGTGTCCCGTCCCGGTTGAAATAGGCGTACGCCGCAAACGCGGCCACGATCTCAGGCAACACCCAAGCGGCCACAACTGCCGTACCGACCCACTCCGCGACGATCTTGCGTGAGCGCGTCATAAGCAAGGCGGTCAGCAGTCCAAGGACGTTCTGCCCCAGCACGGCGGACGTGGCAACGAACACTACTGTGAGCCACGTGGCCAAAGGAAACGAGTCGTCGGTAAACATCCGCACGTAGTTCCCGGTTCCTACCCAGTGTGGATCCCGGGCTCCCCTTCCGGACAATGCGGCGTCGGTGAAAGAGGCGTAAAAGGACCACGCCACGGGCGCGAGCAGGAAAACCAGCAGGAGCACGATGGCAGGGGCTACCGGCAGAAGCCGCAGATGGCGGCGGGCTTTCATTTTTGCAGGACCTTGTCCTCACCCACGAGCCTGCGGACAGTGGCATCGTATTCCGCGACGGCGTCCCGGGGGCTTAGCCTGCCTGTGATGACTGATTCGGTGGCCTCCTGGACTGCCGTGGAAATCCTTGGATAGTCAGCAGTGGCTGGCCGGTAGTGTGTCACCTCCACCAGACCGGACACATCCTTCACGAACGGGTTGGCAGCAAGATATCCGGCGTCCCCGGCTACGTCCGTCCTCACTGCGATTTGCGAGTTGTTGATGTCGTACGCCAGTGCGTTCTTCTTGTTCAGCGCGGTGGCGAGGAACTTGAAGGAAAGCTCGGGGTTCTTGGACTTCGCCCCCACCGCCAAGGTCCAGCCGCCGGACATGCTGACATGGCCTGGATCCTGTCCCTTTTGGGTAGGGAAGCCCGCTACTGCCATGTCCTGCTCATAGCCGGCCCACTCGTAGGCGCCGCCTTTTTTCCAGAACGACGGCGCGTAGGAACCTTCCACGGTTGCGGCCAGTTTGCCTTGGGGGAACCACTCGCCGAAGACCTTCTTCCAGACATTGGCGTCCAATGCTTCGGCAGGGCTGACTGCGAGCTTCTCGTCATAGAGTGTTTTCAGGAAGTCCAAAGAGTCAGTGAAGCCCTGTGACCCAATGACCCACTTCTTTTGGTCCTCGTCATAGAGGGTGCTGCCCGTGCCGTAGAGGAGTTCGTAGAAACTCTGCATCACGGTACCTTCGCCGGTCGCCTTGCCTGCGTACATGGTGAAGGGAATCACAGTGGAGTCGGCGGCCTTGACCTTGCGGGCCATGGTCAAGATATCCTCCCAGCTTTGGGGCTGCCAAGGAACAGGGATCCCGGCTTTCTGCAGGACGGCCTTGTTGTACCAAATGGCCCGGGTATCCGTCCCCAACGGTACTGCGTAGATTCCGCCATCGTCCGCACGGCCTGCTGCCTTCGCGGCCTCGCTGAACTTCCCCCACTCGTCCCACGCCTCAAGGTAACTGTCGAGCTTGAGCAAGTAGCCGGCGTCGACGTCCGAGCGCACCTTGAACGTGTCTTCATAGAAGACATCCGGTGCCGTGTCCGGGGAACGCTGCGCCAACGCCAACTTGGTGCCATAGTCGTCATCGTTGGCCTGGATCGGCTGGAGATCAACCGTTACCCCTGAATTGGCTGTCTCGAACTCCTTCTTGGCATCCTGCATCACGAGATCCAGCGCGGTGAAGGCATCGGTCTTTTGGTACACGATCTTGAGCGTTTTGTCCTGGTCCGCCTCAGGGGTGTCTGAACACGACGTCATTCCGACGAGAGCAGCGGCAGCGGCAAATGCGATGGCGATTTTCATGGGTCGCATGGTCTTCATTGGGCGCATGGTGTTCCAATCACTCAATCGTGCTGCTTGGTCAGCCCTCCAACAGGAGCCGTTGGGCGCGGGGGGCCAGCATATGCTCCAGGACCAGGCAGGCAGCACCAATGGCGCCGACATCTTCACCGACGCCAGTACCCACAACTTCGAGTCCATGGATCATGCGGGCTGCGTTGTTTTCATCCAAGAGACGGGGAACGCGTTCCAGGAAATACGGGGACATGCGGCCCCAGAACGGGCCACCAAAGACAACACGCTCCACGTCCAGCGTGTTCGTCACAACGGACACGGCGCGTGCGACGAGTGTTGCCGACTTGTCCAAGATGCCAATGGCGCGTTCATCGCCGGCGTCGGCCTTGTCGCACAACTCAGCGAAGCGTTCCTGCACTTCAGGGCCGTCTGCCCCATGGCCGTGCCCGTCCAGCACACCTGCGGCTTCGGCCTCAGCAACCAGCACTTGCGGGATACATGAGGATTTGACGCATCCGCGCAGGCCGCAATCACAAGCCGGACCGTTCGGGTCAACGATGATATGGCCTATTTCACCGGCGTTGCCCGACGTTCCGCGGACAACCTCGTCGTTGAGCACGATGCCGCAACCGATACCTGTTCCCATGTACATGAATACGAAGCTACCGGCGCCGCTCGCACCGCCCGCCCACGTCTCGGCCACCGCCGCGCTGGTCACGTCTTTATCCACCAGCGTCTCCAGGCCCGTGGCTTCGGCCAACGCCTCCCGGATCCGCACCCTGTCCCATCCTGTCAGGAGCGGTGGTTCCACCACAGATCCTTCGTCCAGGTCGATCGGGCCAGGGACAGCAACGCCCAGCCCGGCAATCTTCGCCACGTCAACGCCGGACTCTTCAATCAGTGTCCCGACCTGTCCAGCGATGCTGGTGATCACCTCTGCCGGGTCGCCGGCGGGCGTAGCCAAACGGGAATGCTTGACGACGTCCCCCAGCAGGTCGAGGACGACAAAAGTGATGACGGCGGGGTCCAAATGAACTCCAACCGCGTACATTCCCGCCGGGTTCAGGCGCAGGATGGTCCGCGGCTTCCCCGGACCGGAGCCTTCCTTGCCGGCCTCGACGATGAGCTGCTGGTCCAGGAGCCGCCGGGAAATGTTTGAGATCGTTTGCGGTGACAGCCCAACGATCTGCGCCAGCTCCACCCGGCTGAGTCCGCCCGGCGACCGCCGGATCGCCTCGAGAATGACGGTCAGGTTGAAGTCCCCCATACGGGGTAGGTTGGTTCCGCGCCTCGGTGTCGGCTGCCGGATCTCAGTCACTGATGCCCCTAGTCATTCGGAAAATCTTCGTCGAATTTGATCTGTGTCTGCATCGTACGGCACCACTGGTCCCACGGATACGAGCACACGCTGGCACCGATGTCAGGGCTTGGTAACGATGACACTGCATTGTATGTGACCACGCACCTCCGGCGCGTCACGGTTGGCCTTCAGGACTTCCGACTGCGCGTCACCGTGAATTTCGGGTTCCGGCCTTCTTCCACAGTGGGTCCAATGAGCCGTTCGAGCGTGGGCCGGTACTGCAAGTGGCTGTTATACACCGTCCACAGCTCCCCTCCCCGGGCCAGAACGCGCGCGGCCGCCTCGAACATCTTCAGTGCAGCACCGGCGTGTACGCTGGCGCCCAAATGGAAAGGCGGATTCAGCAGGATAAGGTCTGCGCTGCTGGGCGGAAGCGAGGACATGGCATCGTCGTGGAGGACCCTTATACGGCCCGCGAGACCATTCTCCAGGGCGGTGCCCTGGGCCGAGGCGACAGCCGCCGCTGACTGGTCGGTGGCGATGACTTCTGCATGCTCCTGTTGTTTGGCCACCATGGTGGCGAGAATGCCCGTACCGCACCCCAGGTCCACGATGCGCCTCGCCTCGGGCATGCGTTGAAGGAACGTCAGCAGGAAACGGGTTCCGATATCCAGCCTGGCTCCGGAAAAGACAGCACCGTGGGCGCTCACGGTGATGCCGAGTTCAGGCAAGGACTCGACCACGGGAAAAGGCGGCACCTGCACTGCTGTCGCATCCCGGGCAACCAACACGCGGGACTTCTGACGGGCCAGCTGGGGTTGGACCGTCGAAAAGTACTTCGCCAGCACACTGTTCATCCCCACCGACATGTGCTTGACGCGGCCGCCGGCCAGCAGGACGGCACCCGGGGCAGCAAACCGGGCAACGGCGTCGGCGATTTCCTCCAACTCCGACAAGGACTTCGGCAGTTGCAGGAGCACCAGGTCCGACCCCGCCAGAAGCTCCTTCCCGAGCTCATGGGAGCTGTAGCGCCCCGCCGCACCGGCGTCGTTGGCGTTGCGCTCCAGCGCCAGCCTCCCCGTAAAGAGATCCTGATGGACACGGACATGATCGACGCCGAGCCTCGCCAGGGCGCCCAACGTCAGGGCTCCGTAGCGGTCGCCAATGATGACGATCCTGATGTCGGGGGAGCTGAAATCCGAGGCGGTTTCCAGCAAGAGCCTGTCCGTGGCGTCGAAAGCCTGCAAATTGTCAGCTTCAACGTCCGGAAACCTCCTTAAGGCGCCAAAGACGGTCTCCAGCTCCAGCTCCGTCACTATGAGATTCCCGCTTTCCTTGCTTGATCACCAGCCCGGGCCGGCGTATCGACTTTATAGGTGCTTCGGAGGAAGCTTAAGCTTGCATCACGCAAACACTGACCTTCCTGTGGAACCATCTGATGATTCCCAAGGTGGCCGGCATACGTCACGGTGACCCCAGGAGCCAGGCGCCGGGACTGCATGTCATCTGGCTCCCAGTCCTTTGCGAGAAGCCATGAGTGTCAATGTTGTCACGAACCTTGAAGTAAAGTCCCACAACTCCCCCGACGAAACCCGCCGCGCGGACAAAACCGTGGTGGACCTGGTCACTGTGGGAGATTACACCATCGCCCGAATGACCTTTGAACCGGGCTGGTCGTGGGCCGACTGCATCAAGCCGGCCGTGGGAACTGATTCCTGCCAGCTTAGCCACGTCGGGTTCTGCGTTTCCGGTTCCCTGGAAGTGGAGACCAACGACGGCGCGAAGATCAGCATTTCTTCGGGAGCCTCCTACTCCATTCCTCCCGGACACAATGCGCGGGTGGTTGGAGATCAGCCGTTCCAAGGCATCGAATTCGTCAGCGGTGCTGAATTTGCCGAAGCTCTCACCTAAGGGCTTCCACACAAAGGCGACCATGCTGCAAAAAGCAAAAAGACCCCGCTCCGAGGAGCAGGGTCTTTTTCCGAAGTGGAGCTGAGGGGACTCGAACCCCTGACCCCCTGCATGCCATGCAGGTGCGCTACCAGCTGCGCCACAGCCCCGGATTTGCTGACTCCAGGCGGAAGATTTTCTCTTCCCGTCGGAGCAACTCGTCAATACTAACCACAATCCCCGCATAAGAGAAATCGCCGCGAGGTGAGCTCCGCCACGTTCATTGAACATCCGCCGGGAGGCCCGCACGGCCGAGGTGCGTGGATGTCACCACCGCACCTCCCCCCAAAACAGGCCGCGCGGATCCTCCCAGTGGATGCGTTGTAAGAAGTCTAGGATCCAGCCCTTGGAAAACAAAACCGTCCAGTCGGTTTTCAATGGCGACGGTGGTAGCGTAGTGAAGTCTCGACGGCGGCCCACGCTCCGTCGCCCCTATGGTTGAGAGGCTCACCCTTGCCACAGCAACAACGCGCGAAGGAAACCCGGCTGGCTGTCATTGAGGGCGCTGCCACGGTTTTCGCCGCTACGGGCTACGGAAACGCGAGCCTGTCGGACATCATCAGGAATGCCGCGGTAACGAAGGGAGCCCTGTACTTCCACTTCACGTCCAAGCGGGACCTGGCATTGGCAGTCATCGAAGAGCAGCACTCCATTGTTCTGGCAGCAGGGGCGGCCATCCTCGGCTCGGAATCCCCCGCTCTGGACAAAATCATCGGCCTCTGCAGGATGTTCGGGCGGCAATTACTGGATGAGCCAATCGTCCAAGCGGGCATCCGGCTCACTTTTGAAGCCTCGGCATTCGAAGCGGACGTGTCGGGCCGTTACGAGGACTGGATCGGAACGGTTCAGCAGCTCCTCGTAGAAGCCCAAATCCATGGAACAGTGCGGCCGGATCTGGATCCGGCAACCTTCAGCCGGTACCTTGTTGCGTCCTTCACCGGCGTCCAAATGCTGTCGGATGTGCTCACGGGACGCGAAGATGTCCTGGCGAGGATAGAACAGATGTGGGAGTTCATGCTGCCGGCGCTCATGCCTGCGCGGTAGCCTAGCCCGACGGGGCGGCGGATGGGGCGTTCGTAGCCCCGATGGGCAGCCGCACCGGCGGGACCCACTACTGCTTGGAATGCGTGGATTTTTCTGGTTCCGCGAGGGCGTCTATGAGTTTGAGCCCGCGCTTCCCCCATTCAATTTCCGTATCCGCGCGTGCTATGAGGCCTTCATAGGTAAATATCTTGTATTCAATGGTGCGCTGATGGTCAGCCCTGGGAGTTACGGCCAGTCGCTTGTTCAACATCTCATTGGTGCCGGACTTCAACTCCTCGATCATGAGCGCCCACTGGTCGCGACGCATGAGGTGATAGTCAATATGCGCCTGCATATGGTCCCTGGCGGCCTGCGGCTCCACCCATTCAAGGTAGGCGGCCTTCAAATGGACGGGGTCCCGCTCACGCGAGTACTCCAGCGGTGAGTACATCCACTCACGGAAGACATCACGGCCCTCCTCGGTGATCCGATACTGCGTCTTCTTGCCCCGAGGTCCCCACGAAACTTCCTCCGCCGTGAGCAGTCCGCCTTTTTCCATCTTGCGCAGTTCCGGATAGATCTGGGAATCCGGGGCGTGCCATACGAAGCCCACAGAGGATCCGAAGCGTTTCGCGAGGTCATATCCGGTCATTGGCTCAACGGAAAGCAAGGCCAGGATGGCGTGGCGGAGACTCATGAGAAGTTCCTTTCAAGGTCTTGCCAATAACTATATCTATAGATAGTGTGTGACGCACCCCACCATCTATGTCCATAGATAGTGGGGTGCATTTGGAAATTTTGCGAAAGGTCAACGATGACTGTGCTTCAGTCCAGCAGTTCCACCACCAGCAAGGTTCTTGGGCATCCTGTGAATGCCTGGTACGTCGCCGCTTGGGATCACGAAGTGACCCGCAAACCCATGGCACGCCGCATTGCCAACAGGCCACTGGCCCTTTATCGCACCGAGGACGGCAAAGCTGTGGCTCTTGCCGATGCTTGCTGGCATCGGCTGGCTCCGCTCTCCATGGGAAAGGTGGTCGGGAGGGACGAGATCCAGTGTCCCTACCACGGCATCCGGTACAACTCCGCGGGGCGCTGTACTTCCATGCCGGCGCAGGAGACGATCAATCCCTCCGCCACTGTCCCCTCCTTTCCCGTGGTGGAACGGTATCGGTTCGTTTGGGTCTGGTTGGGAGATCCCGGGAAAGCGGACCCGGACCTCGTTCCGGACATGCACCAAATGGACAGCCCTGAATGGGCCGGCGACGGACAACTGATCTACGCTCCGTGCAACTACCAGCTGGTGCTCGACAATCTGATGGACCTCACCCACGAGGAATTCGTCCACTCCTCCAGCATCGGCCAGGAGGAACTGAGCGAGTCGGACTTCGTTGTCACCCATGAGGGCCAGACGGTCACGGTCACCCGTTGGATGCTCGATATAGAGGCACCGCCCTTCTGGCTCAAGAACATGCGGGACAAGTTCCCCGGGTTCACCGGCAGGGTCGACCGGTGGCAGATCATCCGCTACGAGGCACCATCGACAATCCGGATCGACGTCGGTGTCGCCAAGGCGGGTTCCGGCGCCCCCGAAGGGGACCGGAGCCAGGGCGTCAATGGCTACGTGATGAACACCATCAGTCCGGAGACTGACAAGACCTGCCACTACTTTTGGGCCTTCATGCGCAATTACTGCCTCGACAGCCAGCTGATCACCACACAATTGCGCGACGGAGTGGACGGCGTCTTTGCCGAGGACGAGGCCATGCTGACCGCGCAGCAGGAAGCCATCGACGCCAACCCCGACTACGAGTTCTACAGCCTCAACATCGATGCCGGGGGAATGTGGGTGCGCCGGATGATAGAGCGGATGCTTGAGGCCGAGGGCCGCCTGGCCGCTGCCGTCTGAGCACCCGGCTTCGAGGAGAAGAGACAATGGCAGCAAACAACACCGAAGTCTGGCAGTCCGCAAGGGTCGCCGCAGTGGTCGAGGTCGCAACTGGCATCAGGCGGATTGAACTCACCCCATCCATTCCGGTGCCCGCTGAACCGGGATCCCACGTCGACGTTATGGTCGTCGTTGACGGCGCGGAGGAGAAGCGCTCCTATTCAGTGGTGGAGTCCTCCGAGGATAGTGCTCGTCTGGTCATCAGTGTTTTGAAGGCCCCCGCTTCCAGAGGAGGCTCTGTCTTCATGCATATGCTCCAGGAAGGCGACACCCTACGCATAACGCAGCCGCTGCAAAACTTCCCTCTCCGCATCGGGGCGGAGCGATACGTGCTCCTTGCGGGAGGAATCGGCATCACCGCCATCAAGAACATGGCTGAAGTCCTGCGCAGCGTCAAGGCTGATTACACGCTGGTCTACGTCGGCCGGAGCCGCAGGGCAATGGCCTACCTGCAGGATTTGCGGCAGTTGCACGGGGACAGACTCCAGGTTCATGTCGATGACGAAGGCAATGGTCTGGATGTCAGCACCTTGGTGGGCGACCTCGACGCGACGACCGAGCTCTACATGTGTGGTCCGATCCGTCTCATGGACGCCGTGCGACGCGCATGGGGAGAACGCAACCTTTCCTTGCCGAATCTGCGCTACGAGACGTTTGGCAATTCAGGCTGGTACGACCCCGAAGATTTCATCGTCAGCATCCCCCGGCTGGGCGTTGAAGCCACTGTCGGTCGTGGCCGCTCCATGCTTGAAGCACTCGAAGAAGCCGGCGTGGACATGATGTTCGATTGCCGCAAAGGCGAATGCGGACTCTGCGAAGTGCGGATCCTGAACCTCCAAGGCACCCTCGATCACCGCGACGTGTTCTACAGCGAGAGGCAGCAACATGCGACCGAAAAGATGTGCTGCTGTGTTTCCCGCGCCGTCAGCCGTCCTGGTCCAACCAAGACAGCCGGATCCCCGGCTGTACTGACCATCGACGTTTCCTGAACCCAGTTAGCCCGGACATCAGCACCGTCTCGATGCCCTATCCGCTCCACGCCCCGACGGTGGACGGCACGATACGACGAAGTATCTCCAAGAAAGGTTTACCGTGGACGTAAAGAGTGAGATCAAGAACTCACCCATGAGTCGCTTTCAGATAGTGACAGTGACCATCTGCCTCATCCTCATCATGATCGACGGCTTTGACGTCTTGGTCATGTCATTCACAGCCCCGACGCTTTCGGCCGAATGGAAAGTGCCCCCCATCGAATTGGGATACCTCCTCAGCGCCGGGCTGTTCGGCATGTCGGCTGGCTCCATTCTGTTGACGCCCTTGGCAGACAAAATCGGGCGCAGGAACCTGACCCTGGTTGCGCTGTCCATCATTTCAGTTGGCATGATCTTGTCCGTGACGGCGGCAGATGTTCCCCAGCTGATCGCCTACAGGGTCTTCACCGGGCTGGGCATTGGCGGCATGATCGCCAATCTCAGTGTCCTTGTTTCCGAATACTCCTCGGACCGCCGTCGTGGCATGGCCATGGGAATCTTCTCCGCGGGCTACCCGATCGGCGGAGCCGTTGGCGGTGTTATAGCCGGGTCATTGATTGCCACATATGGATGGCGGGCCGCGTTTGCCTTCGGTGCCGTCGTCAGCGTGGCTATGTTGATTGCCACCTGGTTCCTTCTGCCGGAATCGCTCGAATACTTGGCCGAGAAGGGAACCGACCGCTCACTCCCCGCGATCAACAAAATTCTCGGCAGGATGGGCCGCCCCCAGTTGACGGAGCTTCCAGCCGCCCCTTCCCTGCTTGAAAATTCCGAAAATGTCTTCAGGGAAGTCTTCGGGTCCAGGATGTTGGGTAAAACGCTTCTCATGTGGATCGGTTATGCGTTCCTAATTGCAGCCTTCTATTTCGCCAACACGTGGACCCCCAAAATCATGGCCGAAGCAGCAGGTGACAACCAGCTCGGTGTCACCGCCGGAATTCTCGTCAGCACCGGTGGCATCGTCGGTGCCCTCGGCTTCGGCGTTATGTCGACCTGGGTCAAGAGTCGTCTCCTGAACACCCTCTGCTTGATGGTAGCCGGCATCGCCTACATCGCCTTTGCCGGCTCATTCGGCGCCACCGGCCTTGCATTGGCCCTGGCCACACTCGTCGGCATGCTCACCAACGCAGGCGTGGCTGGTTATTACACCATCGTGCCGCCCTTGTATTCGGCGAAGGCACGGGCATCAGGGTTCGGTTGGATGATCGGTGTTGGGCGTCTGGTCTCCATCGTCGCGCCGATCCTGGTCGGATATTTGATTGCCGCCGGAATTCCGCCGGTCACCATCTTCTATCTTTTCGCAGTCCCCTTGTTCCTGTCCGCCCTTTGCTGTGTGGCGCTGGGCAGGGTACTTCGGCGACACGAGTTTACGGACTCCGCGCGTACGGAAGCGGACGAGCCCGCAATGAGCTAACGGGAATGGTCCTGCCAGGCCGCTGGGATAAACGACGGAAATGAAAAAGGAGAGCTACCACATTGGTAGCTCTCCTTTTTATCCTGCTTCCCGCAGGACCACTATGGTGGAGCTGAGGGGACTCGAACCCCTGACCCCCTGCATGCCATGCAGGTGCGCTACCAGCTGCGCCACAGCCCCATATTCTTGCTGCCTCGCACTTGGCCTTTGAGGCCATCCGCGCCGAAGCAACTCAAATATCTTAGAACAGCATTTCCGAAAATTCCAAATCGGGCATATTCGGCATGCGTACTGCTCCTAGGCTTCGGACTCCCCCGCGGCTGTGGTGTTGGCTTGGGCCGCGTCGCCGAGCTCCAGGTCGACCACAGGGCAGTCCTTCCACAGGCGCTCCAAGGCGTAAAACACCCGGTCTTCGGCATGCTGGACGTGGATAACGATGTCTGCGTAGTCCAAGAGGACCCAGCGGCCCTCCGAACGGCCTTCACGGCGGACCGGGCGAAGGTCTTGCTTGAGCAGTTCCTCTTCGATCCCGTCCACAATGGCATTGACCTGTCGTTCGGTCGGGGCGGAGGCAATCAGGAAGACGTCGGTCAATGCCAGACGTTCGCTGACATCAAGAGCGACGATGTCTTCTGCCAGCTTGTCGGCTGCGGCGCGCGCAGCATGACGGGCGAGAGTGATGGATTGTTCGTGTGCAGACAAGGGAACTCCTAGTTGTGGCGCGTGGCCGGGAAATGGCATAAGCCGTGTTGGGGCGGAACTATCCGCTGGTAATCATGATGATGCCGACGATCAGGGCAACCAGACCCAGTGCCAGAACACCGTACTGCAATAAGCGGTTCCGCTGGGCCCTGGCCAGGCCGGCGGTGTTGGCGTCCAGGGGATCCAAGCCGTAGGCGGTGCTGGCAGATACCGGGGGCCTCTGCGCTTCTTCACCGGGCTCAATCCTGGTCGCAGACTTGTTCCTGGCCGATCGGGCTACGGCCTCGGCCCGGGCAAGAACTCCCGCACGGCCACGCGGGGCGCGTTCCTTGGCTGGAGCCGGCGCGGAATCAAGCTTCGGACCGGACGAGGTGACCACCGGAACGAACGTCGTGCTGGGACGCTTCATCACCGGACGTTCAACACCAGGGACCGTGACGAACTCCAGCGGAGTCACCATTGCAAGGTTGTTCGCCGTTGAAGGACCGGCCGATGCGGACGGGGCCTTGCCCTGCCCGGCCTGGTTTGGCCCAGCTTGGTTCTGCTCGGCTAGTTTCTGCTTCGCTGCGGCGCGCTTGTTCAGCACTGCCGCGCGCTCAGCCAAAGCAATCTGCTGCGCCAGGACATCAGGATCAACAGCCAAAGGATCCTGCTCGGCGATATGTTCAAGTTTGGAGGTCTGGTTCTGGACCTGCGCAGCAATCAGTTCGCGGACTGCCAGAGCCTGTTCCACAGACATCCCGGACTCCGCGGGGCCGCTGGGAGCCCCTGAGGGAACAGCCTTTGCCGGTTGGGCGGGCTCTTGCTTCTGCGGAGGGTCTTGGATCGGCGCAGGCTCCTGCTGCTTCGCGGGCGCCTGCTGCTTGCCGCCATCCTTGACCGCGGCCTCGCCCTTGGCGCCGGGCATAGGAACAACCGGGTTCATGGACGTGGCGACTTCTGCCTGAAGCTGCTGAAGCCGAAGCTGGCGACGCGTGGGCGGACCCCCGCCGGACAGCTGCTCTTCCTTGTCGGCGAGCTCTTTGATGGTACGCAGGGCTGCACGGTCGCGCGCCCGGATCTGGGACGAACGTTCCTGTGCTGCAGCGCCCACTGCATCTACCGGAGCATTTGCCGCACGGCGGTTCCGGGCGTTTGGACGCTCGGAACCGGCGGCGGTATCTGCCTGCTGGGGTGCGGCGGCCTCCGACTGGACCTCAGGATTCTCTTCCCGGGCACGACGAAGCTCACGCCTGCTGCGGATGGGTCGCTGTTCCTGGCTGCTCATATTACAAACTCATTCAGTACGTGCTTGGTCGTCTGATCCGGAAAGTGCCGGCGACAGTTCTCCCGGCAACGCGTCCGGGGCGTACAGTCCATACTTGGCGATGTACTGTACAACGCCATCCGGCACCAGATACCACACGGGGTTGCCGGCACCGACACGGATACGGCAATCCGTGGAGGAGATCGCCATGGCCGGAACTTCCAGCAGGCTGACATCGTCAGTCCGCCCGAGGTCGTTCAGCTCGTGCCCGGGCCGGGTCACTCCCACGAAGTGGGCCAGGGACCAGAGTTCGTCCACGTCTTTCCATGACAGGATCTGGGCCAGGGCATCCGCGCCCGTGATGAAGAACAGGTCGGCATCGGGACGCTGGGCCCGAAGATCGCGGAGGGTGTCGATGGTGAACGTCGGGCCAGGCCGGTCCACGTCGACGCGGCTGACCGTAAACCGCGGGTTTGATGCAGTAGCGATCACAGTCATCAGGTACCGGTGCTCAGGTTCGCTGACCAGTTTGTGCGACTTCTGCCACGGCTGACCCGTAGGCACGAAAACGACTTCGTCGAGGTCGAACTTGGCTGCGACTTCACTTGCAGCCACAAGGTGGCCGTGATGGATGGGATCAAAGGTTCCACCCATCACGCCCAGCCGAAGCCTGCGCTCCGACTCCCCGCGAGGTGTTGCGGCAATAATGTTAGTGGCCCTGGCCGTGGGTGTGCTTGTTCGGGTGCTGGCGGTGCGGGTCAGCGTGCTCTTCCACTGCCTCGTGGCGGTTACCCAGGTTGGTGTAAGACAGGGTTACGAACATGAGAACCAGCAGCAGGGCAAACATGGAGACGCCGAAGACCCACGGCTCGGCCCACAACGGGGCGAGTTCCTCGTGGCCGCCTTCTGTCTGGGCGGCAATGGACGTGGCGATCTGCTGAAACAGCATCTTCTCCCCTAGTTGATTCTCAAAGGATTTCGACGGCGGGATTCCCCGCCGTTCCTGGCTTCTGTTCTATGTTACCGCGTTGCTGGCCGCGGACTTGGCCTTCGCCCTGCACGATCCACTTTGTGGTGGTCAATTCGCTCAGGCCCATGGGGCCGCGGGCGTGAAGCTTCTGCGTGGAGATGCCGACCTCGGCACCAAGGCCGAGTTCGCCGCCGTCGGTAAACCGCGTTGATGCATTGACAATCACGGCTGCGGAGTCGATTTCGGCGATGAACCGTTCGGCGTTGGCCAGATTGTTCGTCAAGATGGCCTCAGTGTGTCCGGTGGTCCATTTGCGGATGTGCTTCACCGCGTCATCCAGGCTGTCCACCATGGCTACTGCGAGGTCGAGGTCCATGTATTCAGTGGCCCAGTCGTCGTCGTCAGCGGGAACGGTGTCGACACTGTTGCCAAGCGCGGCAGCAATCCGGTCGTCGACGTGGAGCGTCACTCCGGCTTTCCGCAGGGCGGCCGCAACCGCCGGCAGCGTGGTGGAACCCGAGTGCACCAGCAGCGTCTCCACAGTGTTGCAGACACTGGGACGCTGGGTCTTGGCGTTGAGGAGAATCTCGACAGCCATCTCTTCATTCGCTGATTCGTCGATGAAGATATGGACATTGCCCTCTCCGGTTTCGATGACAGGCACCGAAGAGTTGTTCACGACGGTCTGGATGAGGTCCCGTCCGCCCCGGGGAATGAGGACATCGACCCGACCGCGGGCCCGCATCAGGACGTTGGCACCCTCACGGCCGTACTGGTCAACGGTCTGAACGGCATCGGCGGGAAGTCCCACCGAGTCCAAGGCGTCGCGGAGGATCCGGACCAAGGCCTCATTCGTGTTTGCGGCAGCAGAACCACCGCGGAGAATCACGGCATTGCCGCTCTTAAGGGCCAGGCCGGCAATATCAACGGTGACGTTGGGCCGGGCTTCATAGATGGCGGCGACAACGCCCATGGGAACGTTGACCTGGCGGAGGCGGAGGCCGTTGGGCAGCGTCTGCCCCCGGACCACATTGCCCACAGGATCGGGCAAGCCGGCCAGGTTCTCCAAGGCAGAAACCAAGCCGTCAATGCGCTCCGGAGTCAAGGTAAGGCGGTCAAGAAGGGCGGCGGACGTGCCATTGGAGCGGCCTGCGGCGACATCCTTGGCATTGGCCTCAAGTACTTGCTTACGGTTCTCAAGCAAGGCCGCACCGATGGCACGAAGCGCCCGGTCCTTCCACGCGCGGTTCGCCTGACCAAGGCGGCGGGCAGCCTTGCGTGAACGGTCGGCAATGGCGTGGACTGCAGCCTCAAGCTCTTCCGTTGACAACGGAAGGCGTCCTGCCGCAGGGTTCTCCGGCGCGTGGCCGGCGGTACCGGTAACGTCGGAGATCACGGGGGCGTCAGGGGTCAGCGCTTCAGTCATGCACCCAGTTTAGATGAGCGGGGCCTCTGCAGAAGCACCAGATCGTCAACATGAACAACTTCACGGTCATAGCCCTGCCCCAGGGACTGGCCAAGCTCCTGCGTGCTTCGGCCCAGCATGCGGGGAAGTTCCTGGGATGAGTAGTTCACCAGCCCACGGGCCACGATGCTTCCGTCCAGTGACACCATCTCCACGGGATCACCGGCTTCGAAGTCACCGCTGACCCCGGCGATTCCTGCCGGAAGCAGCGAGCGGTGCCGGTCGCGCACGGCCTTCACGGCGCCGTCGTCGAGAGTCAACCTGCCGTGAACTGTAGCCAGGTGGGCCAGCCACAGAAGGCGGACGGGTTTACGGTTCCCGTTCACGGCAAACCAGGTCCCGACGTCCTCCCCTGCGAGGGCGGCTGCGGCGTTGGCCGTTGAGGTTACCAATGCGTGGATGCCCGAGCCTGCGGCGATGGAGGCGGCCTCGACCTTGGTCATCATGCCACCGGTGCCCACACCGGCCTTGCCGGCCTTGCCGATGGTTACGTCTTCCAGATCCTGGGGGCCCCGGACCAGCGGGATGCGCCGGGCCCCTTGGGCGGGAGGACCGTCGTAGACGGCGTCGACGTCGGAGAGCAGCACGAGCGCGTCGGCGCGGACGAGGTGCGCCACGAGCGCCGCGAGGCGGTCGTTGTCACCAAAGCGGATTTCGTGGGTGGCCACGGTGTCGTTCTCATTGACCACCGGCACGACACCGAGGTTCAGCAACCGGTCCAAGGCACGGAAGGCGTTGGTGTGCTGGGTCCGGCGCATGAGGTCATCGGCTGTCAGCAGAACCTGGCTCACAGTAACCCCGTGGGCGTTGAAGGCCTGCGTGTAGCGTGCCATCAGGAGTCCCTGGCCGACGCTCGCTGCTGCTTGCTGCGTGGCGAGGTCCTTGGGCCGCTTTGCCAAGCCCAAGGGCGCCAACCCGGCGGCAATGGCGCCCGAGGACACCAGGATGATCTCAGTACCTGCGTTTCGCTTACCGGCGAGGGCGTTGACCAGTTGCGTCAGGGATTTCTCGGAGATGCCGCCCTTGATGCTGGTCAAGGAGGAGGACCCCACCTTGACCACGATCCGTTTGGCGTCAGCTATCCCCTGGCGTTCCAGTCCTGCGGCTTCCCCGGGAGCTTCGACGGTCCTAGTCGTCATCACCGGAATCCAGGGTGCTCTCCCTCACTGTCCGCGCACGGCGGCCGCTGACGGATTCAGTCCAAATGCCCGCTTTGCGCTCAGCTTCCAGCTCAGCGCGTGCTGCAGCCTTGGCTTCGCGGCGCTCGATCTGCTCTTCGCGCTTCTGCGAGCGGGTTGGCCGGTCGCCAATGTCGGCGATACGGATGTCGGTGCCTCGGGGCGTTGCCAGCAGTTCGGCACCGGCCATCATGGTGGGCTCCCAGTCGAAGACGACGCCGTCGTCCTCACCGATGACCACGGTATCGCCAGGCTTGGCGCCGACCTTGAACAGCTCAGTCTCAACGCCAAGCTTCGCGAGCCGGTCTGCGAGGTAGCCGATGGCTTCCTCGTTGGTAAAATCAGTCTGCTTTACCCAGCGCACGGGCTTTTCGCCCAGGACGCGGAACAGCGGTTCGAGGTTCTTCTCCTCGCGGCGGATCTTGAAGCCGGATTCGTTGACGGCACGTGGCCGCAGGACCGGGGCAGCCACCTTCGGTGGAGCGGTCTGGACAGCGTCCCGCGCTGCCTTGACGATCTCAGCCATGGCGAAGCCGAGCTGGCGCAGGCCCTCATGGCTGGTCGCCGATACTTCGAAGACGCGGTAACCGCGTGCCTCAAGATCGGGGCGGACGAACTCTGCCATGTCCTTGCCGTCAGGTAGGTCCACCTTGTTCAGGACAACCAGCTTTGGACGCTCATTCAAAGGAACAACTTCACCGTCGACGCCGGCATAGCTCATATCGACGGCGTACTTCTCAAGTTCGGCCTCAATGATGGCGAGGTCGGACAATGGATCGCGGTCCGATTCCAGGGTGCCGCAATCAAGGACGTGGACAAGAGCCGCGCAACGCTCCACGTGGCGCAGGAAGTTGTGGCCAAGGCCCTTGCCTTCGCTGGCACCTTCGATGAGGCCCGGGACATCGGCGATGGTAAAGCGGACATCGCCCGCTTCCACCACGCCGAGGTTGGGAATCAGCGTCGTGAAGGGATAGTCAGCAATCTTCGGGCGCGCGGCGGACATGGCGGCAATAAGGCTGGACTTGCCGGCGGAGGGGAACCCGACAAGTGCGATGTCGGCGATGGACTTCAGCTCCAGAACGATGTCGCTGGAGTCGCCCTCGATGCCGAGCAACGCGAAACCAGGAGCCCGGCGCTTCTGCGATGACAGGGCAGCGTTGCCGAGGCCTCCCTGGCCACCGGCGGCTGCAACGTACTCGGTCCCCTCGCCCACGAGGTCAGCCAGGACTTGGCCGTCTTTGGTTTTGACCACAGTGCCGTCAGGTACCGGAAGAATCAGGGTCTCGCCGTTCTTGCCCCCGCGCCAGTCACCCATGCCCGGGCCACCATTGGTGGCGTGGCGGTGGGGTGCGTGGTGGTAGTCCAGCAAAGTAGTTGTCTGCGCCGAGACGCGGAGGATGACGTCGCCGCCATTGCCACCGTTGCCGCCGTCGGGACCACCGAGCGGCTTGAACTTCTCGCGCTTCACGGAGACACAGCCGTGGCCGCCGGTTCCGCCGGATACGTGCAGTACTACCCGGTCTACAAAGCTCGCCACGTGGATCTCCTCAGTTGCTGTTTCCAGCGTTGTTGCTGTTTCCAGCGCTGTTGCAAAACCAGTGCGCCCGGGGCGCCCTAGTCGATTGTAATGCGGTTAAAAGAACGGTGGAGCGGGCCGTTTGGCCCGCTCCACCGGTTCAGAACTTGTTGTTACTCTGCAGCTGCAGCAGCAACGATGTTCACTACGCGACGGCCGCGGCGAGTACCAAACTCAACCGCACCGGCCTGCAGGGCGAACAGGGTGTCGTCGCCACCGCGGCCGACGCCTGCACCGGGGTGGAAGTGGGTTCCACGCTGGCGGACGATGATCTCGCCGGCGGAAACTACCTGACCACCGAAGCGCTTGACGCCCAGGTACTGTGCGTTGGAATCACGACCGTTGCGAGTGGAACTCGCGCCTTTTTTGTGTGCCATGTGAAATGCCTGCCTCTAAATTTCTGGGGAAACTGAAAATCTGAACAGCGGTAACGAAAGTTACGCGATGCTGGTGATCTTGATCTTGGTCAGTTCCTGACGGTGACCCTGACGCTTCTTGTAGCCGGTCTTGTTCTTGAACTTCTGGATGACGATCTTCGGACCACGGAGGTCTTCGAGGATTTCAGCCGTGACCTTGACGTTGGCCAGTTCCGCAGCAGCGGAGGTGACCTTGTCGCCGTCAACCAGGAGCAAGGCGGGCAGCTCAAGTGTGCTGCCGGCTCCACCGGGGACGCGGTTCAGCGTTACGTAGTCTCCAACGGAAACTTTTTCTTGGCGGCCGCCTGCGCGGACAATCGCGTACACCACTTGGGTACTCACTTCTCTCGACGTTTATAACTAAATTTGCGTGCGGAACCCTGAACCGGAAATCAGGCTGGGTTCGCGCTGTGCCTCAACGCCGTGGACTCCTGATCGAAGCCCGCGAGTCATCCCATGAACAATTCCACGGGGCATAACCCAAGTGTTGGCGTAAGCACCGAAGATCAAGATTACGCTAGTTTGACCCTCAGCTGCAAATGAGGCCGGGTCCGGAGGCTGCCACGTGACTTGCGTCACGAGTCGTAACGGACTCTCCCGGCACCGTGCCCATACAGCCTACAGGGTTCGGCAACGAATCACGCGATCCGGCGCGCGGAGGAAGCCGGCTTTGCTGCCCGACCGACGGATGGTGCCCCTAGGCGTGAAGCCTGGGAGCGTCAAAGAACGCGGTCTCATAGCGGCAGGACTGCCTGAAGGCCTCCAGCATGTCCGCACGCTCACGGCCAGAGGCCGTGACTGCTGCGGCGTCCGTGAAAGATATAGCCTCCCTGGTGGCAGCGGCGAAAGCTTCGTCTGCATACGTCCTCAGCCATTCCGCGTAAGGGTGGGCGGCTGACGCCCCTGCCTCCACAAAGGCGGCATGGAGCTTCTGCCCCACTTCCGCGTACAACCAGTAGCAAGGCAGGATCGCGGCCAGAACCACTGCATAGCTGCCCGACGTCGAGGCGGCCAGCAGGTGGTCCACGTAGGCTTTGGTCACCGGTCCTGTCACGCCCGAGGCCTCACGGGTACTCAGCCAGTTCCTGTGCAGTTCCGATTCCACTTCCAGGCACTGCTGTGAGCCCTTGGCCCAGAACAGTTGTTCATCTTCAGTCGGCGCCAAGGCACCTGCCCGGGCCAGCACCCTGGAATAGCCATTCAAATAGATGGCGTCTTGGGCCAGGTAGTAGCTGAACGCCGTCTCCGGCAACTGCCCGGACTGCAGTTCCTGGATGAAGTTCAGCTCGTGGATTCTTTCAAGCTCGGGAACGGCTTCTTTCCACAAAGTGGCAGCGAACCCGCCGGTGTGGAGTTTGCGCTGGTGGTGGAAGTGGTCCACTGGCCCGCTGCCTCGGCCCACCTCCAGCTCAGCTGACCCCCTCAGCGCTTGGAGCAGCCAGGGCTTTACCTCGCGCAACGACGCTTCCCAGTCACCCGTACGCACCTGGACTGTGGCCAGCGCTGACGACAACGAGCACCCAGTGCCATGGCTGTTCTTTGTCGAAATCCGGGGACCGGCTACCTCGACGACATCCTGCTGCAGCAAGCCACCTGTGTTGATCAACGCGTCCGGACATTCCGAGCCAGCCAGGTGACCGCCCTTGACCAGCACGGTGTTTCCGCATTCCGCGGCCAAGCGTTTGCCCTGCTCCAGAGCCGAGGCCCAATCGGCCGCCTCCGCCTCGCCCAACAATATGGCAAGCTCCGGCAGGTTGGGCGTGACAAGGTCGGCCAACGGCAGCAAGGAACGAAGAGCATCGCCGGCCGACTCCGTCAGGAGGCGGTCACCGCTGGTGGCCACCATCACCGGGTCAAGAACGACGACGGCGGGGCGCACCTCCTCGAGCCAGCTGCGGACCTCGTTGATCACCTCGGCGTCCCCCAGCATCCCGATCTTGACGGCATCGATGGCGATATCGCTGCTGATCGCGGTCAACTGTTGCCGCAGGAATTCCACCGGGGGTACGTGCACCGCACTGACACCCTGGGTGTTCTGTGCAGTCAGGGCAGTGATGGCAGCCATTCCGTATCCGCCGTGGGCGGCGATGCTCTTCAGGTCTGCCTGGATTCCTGCCCCTCCGGAGGGATCGGAGCCTGCGATGCTCAGTACCCGCGGGGTCTGCGTGTGCTCCGCCACTAACGGGTACACAGAGGAATATGACAACTCAGCCATGAGGACATCCCTTCGCCGGTGCTAACCGGACAGGTTCAACGGGTCTGGATCTCAGCCCGGCCCAACGCCTGGCACCCCGTGTCAGTCCCCCAGCCTAACGCACCGAAAAAGGCAAGGGCCCCGCAATGCCCGCTCCTGGCGGATATTACAGGGCCCTCGAAACCGCGGACGTCGATCAGAGCTCGGAAGCCGGCACGCCGACACCCAGGATGATGGGTTCCTCCGAAGCTGGTTTCCGGACCGGTTCTGCCGGCGCCTTGGACTCGTGCGCCGATCCCTGGGCAGCTGTGGCCGATTCCTCATGGTGCTCAACACTGGTCTCATTGGCCGCACCTTGTGCCCTGCTGGCACTGCGGTTCCGGCGACCTCGGCGACCCCTCGAAGCCGCAGGAGCTTCCTCCGACACAGGAACCTGTGCAGCGGCTTCCGGGGCTGCAGGAGCCTTGAGGTCCGCTGCACTCTCCGAAGGGCCCTCGTCCTCGGCGGACGGAGCGGCACCGAGGTGCGAGAACGCCTCGGCCAAACGGTCCAGGCTCATGGCAGGCTTGGACGTCTGCGGCTCGTCATGGTGTTCAACGAATGGCAGCGCAACCTCTTCGCCGCCGAAGCGCAGCACCGGGGTGGAGCGGGCTTCACGGACGGCGGCATCGTGGGCCTCAGTGGCCTGGTCCGTCGGAGCATGCTCTGCCGCGGGAGGAACGGAGCCTGCGCCGGCCTCGTGCTGTCCTGCAGCCCGTGCAAGCTCTTCGGCCTTGTGGATTTCGTCATCGTGCAGGTGGGCTGCATGGGCTGCGGCGGCAATCGTCGCCAGCGCTGCACGGGTCGCTTCAGCTTTTGCCTGGCGCGCAGGGTCCTGTGGTTCCGGGTGGGCCGCCGGTGCAGCCGGAGCTGAGGGCGCCGAATGGACCTGGGCGGGTGCTTCGGCTGCCCCCTGCGCTCCTCCCTTGCCGCGACGACGCTTGCGTTCCGTGCGTGCGGTGGGCTGTTGCGCCTCGGTGTTGGGACGGTGCTGCTCGACAGCCGCCACGTTGGCACGACGATGCTCCACGGGCTCGTCGTGTGTCACCACACCGCGCCCTGCGCAATGCTCACATTGTTCACCGAAGACCTCAAGGAGGCCGGTACCCATGCGCTTGCGCGTCATCTGCACCAAACCGAGCGAGGTCACTTCAGCAACCTGGTGCTTGGTACGGTCGCGCCCCAAGCATTCGACCAGGCGCCGCAGCACAAGATCGCGGTTGGATTCCAGGACCATGTCGATGAAGTCGATGACAATAATGCCGCCAATATCACGCAGGCGGAGTTGCCGGACTACTTCCTCGGCAGCTTCAAGGTTGTTCTTGGTGACGGTCTCTTCCAGGTTGCCGCCGCTGCCGGTGAACTTACCGGTGTTGACGTCCACCACGGTCATGGCCTCGGTGCGGTCGATCACCAGCGAACCACCGGAGGGCAGGAAGACCTTGCGTTCGAGTGCCTTGTGGATCTGCTCATCGATGCGCCAAGCGGAGAAGATGTCCTGGTCCTTGGTCCACTTTTCGAGCCGGCCCACCAGATCGGGAGCAACGTAGGTGACGTAGGCCTCTATGGTGTCCCAGGCATCGTCACCGGAGACGATCAGCTTGGAGAAGTCCTCGTTGAAGACGTCACGGACCACCTTGATGGTGAGGTCCGGCTCGCCGTAGAGCAGTTCCGGTGCCAGCACCTTGGTGGAGGAAGCCTGCCCTTCAATGCCCTCCCACTGCGCGCGCAGTCGGTTGATGTCGTGGGTCAGTTCTTCTTCCGACGCACCTTCAGCGGCGGTGCGGACAATGACGCCGGCGTTTTCCGGCAGTCGGTCCTTGAGGATCCGCTTGAGGCGGTTGCGTTCGACGTCGGGCAGCTTGCGGGAGATGCCGGTCATGGATCCACCGGGCACGTACACCAGGTAGCGGCCCGGGAGGGAAATCTGGCTTGTGAGGCGGGCGCCCTTGTGGCCCACGGGGTCCTTGGTGACCTGGACCAGGACCGAGTCCCCCGACTTCAGTGCGTTCTCGATCCGGCGCGGCTGGCCTTCAAGGTTGACCGCGTCCCAGTTCACTTCACCGGCGTAGAGCACCGCGTTGCGGCCGCGTCCGATATCCACGAAGGCAGCTTCCATTGAGGGCAGGACGTTCTGGACCTTGCCCAGGTACACGTTGCCGATCAGGGAGTCCTGCTGCGTCTTGGACACAAAGTGCTCAGCCAGCACGCCGTCCTCAAGGACGCCGATCTGGATTCTGTCGTCGCGCTGGCGGACGATCATCTGCCGGTCCACCGACTCGCGGCGCGCCAGGAACTCCGCTTCCGTGATGACCTGGCGGCGGCGTCCTGTCTCGCGGGACTCGCGACGACGCTGCTTCTTCGCCTCAAGCCGCGTGGAGCCCTTGACGCTGGCTACGCGGTTGGAGGGGGCAGTTTCCGTGATGGGGCGCGGTGCGCGGACACGGGTGACCGTGTTGGGCGGATCATCGTCCGAACCGCCGGTCAGTTCAAGGTCCTGGTCCCCACGGCGGCGCCTGCGACGACGACGCGAGGTAACGCCGTCTTCCAGGGCTTCAGCTGCCGGAGCCTCGTCGTCCCCGGAGTCAGTGCCGTCTTCTGTGTCATTCTCGCGCTCGGTCCCGCGGCGGCCACGGCGGCCACGGCTGCGGCGGCGCCGACGACTGCCACCCTCATCCAGCTCACCTTCAGCGCCGGTTTCGGCGTCGTCTTCAGCCTCGTCATCTTTCTCTTCCACAGCTGCGGCGCGCGGAACGGTGGTCAGGTCCGGAGCCTGGAAAATCATGGAGGTAATGGAAACGGGCTCCATGAACAAGGATGTTGCAACGGGAGCTGCTTCTTCGACAGGTTCAGCGTCTTCCGCGGCCGGCTCTTCCGCAGCAGCAGGCACCTCCGGCTGGGAGCCGGCGTCCGGCGTCGTGGTTTCTGCCGCAGGTTCTTCGACAGCTTCCGTCACAACCGGCGCCTCTTCCGCTTCTACCTTCGGCTTGGCAGCACGACGACGGCGGACCGGCTTTTCGGGGGCGGCTTCCACGATTGCTTCGGGCTGGCTTTCGTCAGCGGCTTCCTGCCCGACGGCGGTTTCCTCACCGAGTCCGGGCAGCGGCTCGGCCGGCTCCACCTTTTTGCGGGCCCGGGTCCGGCGTACGGGCTTGTCCGTGGCTTCGGGGGCAGGCGTCTCAGCTGCAGGGGTTTCTACTGCATCGGCTGCTTTAGGCGCAGCCTTCCGCCGGGTGCGGGTGGTTTTCTTCGGCGCTTCCGCGTTTTCCGCGGCGGCTGCCTCATCATTAACGGCTACAACCTGGTCATTATCCATATGTGGCAACACTCCTGCCCCAGCGACGCCGCCACATCCGGCGCCCAGTGGGGCACATATTGTCAAAACCCGCAGGCGTTGACAGAAGTCGATAGTATGCCTTCCGGTTCGCACCATCCTTGGGGTGCGGCAGCCCTGGAAGACCGGTGGCTCAGCTCTGAAACCCGTTGTTCTGCTGCCACAACCAGGTGCCGTCCATTGTCATGGCGGGCCTACCGAGGATCGACGTGATCCGGGCATGCCCAGCTCATGCTGGCGGTCTTGGGAACAAGTCACCGGACCGGAATCCGAATGTGGGTCGGCTTCCAGCCATGTTCATTCTCTCACACCCATACGACTTTGCCCGCTAGGGCGATGTGTCGGCCAGGCTAAGCGGGGTCGGGAAAAACTGGGCGTCGCGCCCAGCCTCCGGCGTTACAATCCTCCCAAGAGCACTTCCCGGCCTGCCGGGCACACTGTCGAAAAGGATCAGATCCGCGATGCCGAGCACCGCCAGGGAGAACCTGGCCAAGAAAGCCTCCCCCAGCGTGGAGGAACCGTCCACCCAGCAGGAAATGTTGCCAAGGGCCGTACGCAACAAGCCGTTCGCGTGGCTGCTGCTGGTTACCGGAGTCATTGGATGGCTGGCGTCGGGCGCCTTGGTCCTGGAGAAGCTCCAAGTGCTCCAGGATCCGAACCACATCACTGCGTGTGATGTGAACCCGTGGGTTTCCTGCGGAACCGTGATGAAGACGTGGCAGAGCTCACTCTTCGGGTTCCCCAACATGTTCATCGGCATTGTTGCCTTCGCCGTCATCATCACTACCGCCGTGGGATTGCTCTCAGGGGCGCGCTTCTCACGCGGCTACTGGTTGGGGCTCCAGGCAGGCGTAACGCTGGGCTTTGCCTTCGTCGTCTGGCTCTGGTCGCAAGCCCTCTATGTCATCAACGTGCTCTGCCCGTTCTGCATGATCGTATGGGCTGTCATGATTCCCATGTTCGTCTGGGTGACCATCCGCAACATCGCCCACGGGGTCATTAAAGCACCGCCGTCCCTGGCCAAGTTGCTCGGCGACTCCGGGTGGATCATCGTGGTGCTGCTGTACATCGCAGTCATCGCCACCATCTTCTTCGCTTTCATCCACGTGTTCGCCGGGACGTCGGGCTACTAAAGCCACGCCGCCAAAGGAAAGGTCCCGTGTTCAAACGAACACGGGACCTTTCGACTGTCTATGCCTGGATCAGTTAAACCAGATCTTGATTTCGCGCTCTGCCGAATCAACGGAGTCGGAGCCGTGGACCAGGTTCTGCTGGACAGCCAAACCCCAGTCGCGGCCGAAGTCACCGCGGATGGTGCCGGGTGCCGCCGTCGTCGGGTCCGTCGTCCCGGCGAGGGAGCGGAAGCCTTCGATGACACGGTGGCCCTCGAAAACGGCGGCGATGACCGGGCCGCTCAGCATGAACTCGACCAGGGGCTCGTAGAAGGGCTTGCCCACGTGTTCCTCGTAGTGCTGTTCCAGCAGCTCGCGGGTGGCGTTGACCTTCTTCAGTTCGGCCAAGGTGTAGCCCTTGGCTTCGATGCGGGCCAGGATGCTGCCGCCCAGGTTGCGGGCGACGCCGTCGGGCTTGACCAGGACGAGGGTCCGTTCAATGCTCACAGTTGCTCCAATGTGATGTATTCGGTGGTTTCCCAGCCAGTTTACGGGGTTTGCGGGCCGGCTTCGTCACTGTGGGCCGCGTCCCATTCGGCCTGCTCGCGGTCGCGCTGGGCCACCTCGCGGTCAATCCTCATGCCGGCGCGGATCCCGTACCACCAGCAGATTGCGAACAGGACACCCACGATGAACATCATGGGCTCCGCCAGGCCAGTCAGTATGAGCACGATCTGCAGCACCCACCCGAGGGCGATACCCCACGGCTTGGACAACACCGCACAGGCAAGAACCAGAACCACGCTCAAGGCGATTCCGACGCCAAGGATGATGCCCGGGTCGACTTCGCCGCGCCTGAGTCCAAAAACGGCCAGCGTGCCGAAGAACGCGACGAAGGCTTCGAGCAGCAGCACCGTGGACGCGAACATCACCTTGGTCGAACGGCGCTTCTTCGGCATCCCGGGACGCCATTCGCGCTGCGCTTTGGTCATTTTCGCCATACTAGGCACCCGCCTTTCCCAGCAGGATCCGGGCCTCCGCCACCACCGTGATGGAACCGGTCACCAACACTCCGCCTGCGAGGTCGTCGTTCGATTCGGAACGCTCAACGGCCCACTCAATGGCGTCGTCGAGCTTCTCGGCGATGTGCACGTTTTCCTCGCCGAAACCGAGATCAACGGCGAGCTCAGCCAGTTCAGCGGCAGGCACAGCCCGCGGCGAAGTGGACTGCGTGAAGCAGAACTCCTCGGCAAGGTCCCCCAGTGACTCCTTGAGCGTTTTCAGGATCTCCTCGGCGTCTTTTTCGCGCAGAACTCCCACCACAACCACCAGTTTGCTGAAGCTGAACGCCTCCTGGATGGCCTCGGCGGAGACCCTGATGCCGTCGGGGTTGTGGGCTGCATCCACCACGATGGTAGGCGCAGTCCGGACAACCTCGAGCCGGCCGGGCGAGCTCACGGTACCGAACGCCTCACGGAGTACATCGGCGTCGAGCTCCTTCTCACCACCTCCGAAAAAGGCCTCCAGAGCAGCCACGGCGACAGCGGCATTCTCGGCCTGGTGGGCGCCATGCAGCGGAAGCAGCACGTCTTCGTAGCGTCCAGCCAGTCCCTGGATGGTCACAACCTGGCCACCAACGGCAACGCTGCGCGCTTCCACGCCGAATTCGACGCCCTCGAAGCGGAACGGCACGTCGACTTCGCGGGCCTTTTCCAGCAGGACTTGTGCCGCGTCCACCGGCTGGGCAGCGCTTACCAGGAAGCCTCCCGGCTTGATGATTCCGGCTTTCTCGTAGGCAATGTCTTCGGTGGTGTCACCCAGGAGGTCCGTGTGGTCCAGCGAAATCGGGGTGATGACCGATACCTGGCCATCGCCGACGTTGGTGGCGTCGGTGATGCCACCAAGGCCGACTTCGATCACGGCCACGTCAACAGGCTGGTCGGCGAAAATGGCGAAGCCGAGGATGGTGACGCACTCGAAGTAGGTCAACCGGGGCTGGCCATCGGCGACGAGTTCGTTGTCCACGATCTCGAGGTACGGCCGGATTTCGTCCCAGATCCGCACGAAAGTGTCATCGGAAACGGGTTCACCGTTGATGCTGATCCGTTCGGTCACCTTGGACAGATGCGGGCTGGTGTAGCGGCCCGTGCTCAGACCGTGCGCGCGCAACCCGGCTTCGATCATGCGGGCAGTGGAAGTCTTTCCGTTGGTGCCCGTGATGTGGATGATCGGGAAAGCCTTGTTCGGTTCCCCCAGCACATCCATGGCCCGGAACAGCGGCGCAAGGCGCGGTTCCATCTTGTTTTCCGGTGCGCGGCCCAAAAGCTCGGCATAGACGCTCTCAACGGAGAATTCGTCGGTCATGGCTCAGGCCCCTGCCTTCTCTACGGTGATCCGGGGTTCTCCCGCGCCCGAAACCAGGGTTTCCAGCTCCAAGGTCAGCGTTTCCGTCTTGACCAGCCCTGAGTTGGCCTTGAGGGCATCGACGACGTCCTGCTGTGCTTCCACCGTGGTGTTGATACGGTCGCTCACATTGAAGCCGGCATCCTTGCGTGCCTGCTGGATGGCGCGGACCATGTCACGGGCGAGGCCCTCGGCCGCGAGTTCGGGGGTGACCTCGGTGTTCAGGACCACGAATCCGCCACCTGGCAGCACCGCAACTGAAGCGGAACCGCCGTCGACCGAGTCCGACACCACGGTTTCCAGCGTGTATTCCTGCGGTTCAAGTTCCAGGCCACCGGCAACAACCACACCGGCGTCGTTCACGGACCAATCGCCGGACTTGGAACCCTTGATGGCCTGCTGGACGTTCTTGCCCAAGCGCGGGCCGGCGGCACGGGCATTGACCACGAGCTTCTGCTCGATGCCAAACTCCTCGGGTGAGGCCGTGGCAGCGTCCAGCAGCCGCACCGAGCGCAGGTTGAGCTCATCGGCGACGACGGCGGCGAAACCTTCCAGCGCATCCGCGCCAGGTGCCACGACCGTCAGTTCCTGCAACGGCAGGCGAACGCGAAGGTTCGCGGCCTTGCGAAGGCTGGAACCTGTGGAACAGATCTGCTGGACGCGGTCCATGGCTTCGACCAATTCCGGGTTGGACGGGAACAGGGAAGCGTCCGGCCAGTCGGCCAGGTGGACCGAACGGCCACCGGTCAAGCCACGCCAGATCTCTTCGGAGACGAGCGGCAGCAGGGACGCTGCCACGCGGCACACAGTTTCCAGCGCCGTGTGCAGTGCGTCGAAGGCATCGACGTTCTCGTCAAAGAAGCGCTGGCGGCTGCGGCGGACGTACCAGTTAGTGAGCATGTCCAGGTAGCTGCGGAGTTCATCGCAGGCACCGGAGATGTCGTAGGCGTCCAGGCTTTCGGTGACCTTGCGGACGAGGTCCCCGGTGTTGGCCAGGAGGTATTGGTCCAGGGTGTCAGCGTAACCGTCGTAACGAAGCTTCGCGTCGTAGCCGGAACCACCGTTGGCGGCGTTCGTGTAGAGCGTGAAGAAGCTGTATACGTTCCAAAGCGGCAGGATGACCTGGCGTACACCGTCGCGGATGCCCTGTTCGGTGACGATCAGGTTTCCACCACGGAGGATGGGGCTGGACATGAGGAACCAGCGCATGGCGTCGGAGCCATCGCGGTCCAGGACCTCGGAGACGTCCGGGTAGTTCCGCAGGCTCTTGGACATCTTCTGCCCATCGGAACCCAGCACGATGCCGTGGCTGATCACGTTGCGGAAAGCGGGCCGGTCGAACAGGGCCGTGGACAGGATGTGAAGCATGTAGAACCAGCCACGGGTCTGCCCGATGTACTCCACGATGAAGTCCGCGGGGTTGTGCGTGTCGAACCAGTCTTCGTTCTGGAACGGGTAGTGCACCTGGCCGTAGGGCATGGAGCCGGAGTCGAACCAGACGTCCAGGACATCCTCCACGCGGCGCATGGTGGATTTGCCGGTGGGGTCGTCCGGGTTCGGGCGCGTCAGTTCGTCGATGAACGGCCGGTGCAGGTCCACCTGGCCCTCGTTGTTGACGGGCAGGCGGCCGAAGTCGGCTTCAAGGTCGGCCAGGGAGCCGTAGACGTCCGTGCGCGGGTATTCGGGGTCGTCGGACTGCCACACCGGGATGGGCGAGCCCCAGTAACGGTTGCGGCTGATGGACCAGTCACGGGCGTTGTCGAGCCACTTGCCGAACTGGCCGTCCTTGACGTTGCCGGGGATCCAGTTGATCTCCTGGTTCAGCTCCGACATGCGGTCCTTGAACTTGGTGACCTCCACGTACCAGGAGGAGACCGCCCGGTAGATCAGGGGGTTGCGGCAACGCCAGCAATGCGGGTAGCTGTGCTCATAGCTGGCCTGGCGGACCAGGCGGCCATCTGCGCGCAGCACCTGGGTGATGGGCTTGTTGGCGTCGAAGACCTGCAGGCCAACGATGTCGGCGAGCTCACCGTGGGCGAACAGCGGCAGGAACTTGGCGCCCTCATCCACCGAGAGGACAACCGGAATTCCCGCAGCCTCACAGACCTTCTGGTCATCCTCACCGTAGGCGGGGGCCTGGTGGACGATGCCCGTACCGTCTGTGGTGGTGACGTACTCCGCTACGAGGACGCGCCAGGCGTTCTGAGTACCGTATTTCTCCGTGTCGGCGAAGTCGTTCCAGAGAGGTTCGTATTCGAGGCCCTCAAGCTGGGAGCCCGTGTAGGTGGCCGTAACGGCGGCGGTTGCGGCAGCGCCGTCGTCGTACCCCAGGTCCTTGGCGTAGGACCCCACAAGGTCGGCAGCCAGCAGGAAGCTGCCGGTCACCGGCGCCTCTGCGGAAGCGGCTTTGACGCCGTTCGGTCCAGCGGGCAGGACGGCGTAACTGATGTCAGGTCCGACGGCGAGCGCCAGGTTCGTGGGCAACGTCCAAGGGGTGGTGGTCCAGGCGAGCGCCTGCACACCCGCAAGCTCCCGGGAAACCTCGGTCTCCCCTGCCTTGATCGGGAAGGTGACCGTGACGGTCTGGTCTTGGCGGTTCTTGTAGACGTCATCGTCCATGCGGAGTTCGTGGTTGGACAAGGGGGTCTCGTCCTTCCAGCAGTACGGGAGGACGCGGTAGCCGTTGTAGGTCAGGCCCTTCTCGTGCAACTGCTTGAAGGCCCAGAGGACCGACTCCATGTACTCGACGTTAAGTGTCTTGTAGTCGTTCTCGAAGTCAACCCAGCGGGCCTGGCGGGTGACGTAGGCCTTCCACTCGTTGGCGTACTTCATGACGGAGGCCCGGCAGGCGTCATTGAATTTGTCGATGCCCATGGCTTCGATCTGGGTCTTGTCGGTCATGCCCAGTTGCTTCATGGCTTCCAGCTCAGCGGGGAGGCCGTGGGTGTCCCAGCCGAAGCGGCGTTCGACGCGCTTGCCGCGCTGAGTCTGGAAGCGACCCACCAGGTCCTTGGCGTAACCGGTCAGCAGGTGTCCATAGTGCGGGAGTCCGTTGGCGAAGGGAGGCCCGTCGTAGAAGACGAACTCGTTGCTGCCGTCTTGCCCGGCGTCGCGCTGGTCGATGCTGGCCTGGAACGTGCCGTCTTCATCCCAGTATTTGAGGATGCGCTCTTCGATTTCCGGGAACTTCACGGAGGCGGACACGCCTTGCGCGCCGGACGAAGACGCTGAGGCCTTGGGGTAGTGGGTCATCTCATATCCTGTGATAGCTGGTTGACTGTCAGGATGCGAGGACGGCTTCTGTTCTGCCTGTCGGCAGCTCAGGTACCGCGGTACCACCTCACTTACCGGAACACGGGGTTCCGGCCTCTCATTACTGCTGTGACGGGCTTACCCGTCCGGTTCTACTGGGCACTGCTTGCCGTTTTGGCACTCACTGCGGTTCTTCCGGAAGCTCACCGGTGATAGCCGGGTCGATGCTGGTCCCTTTAGTCTAGCGGCAGCCGGGCGTGCTGCTCCACTCACAGGGTCATCCTTGAGGAGGACGGCCTGACGCCGCGGAGCTGCCTAGACTCGGGTCCATGTCCAACCACGCACCTGCCCTGCAGGCCGGAAGCCCCGCCCGACACCGCCCCTCCCTTGCGTGGACGGTGTTTGCGCTGATCGTGGCGGTGCCCACGGCGGGGGTTTCCCTGTTCCGGGCGATTCCTGCGCAGTGGCCTTTGCCTGTGGTTCAGCTGGTGGCGTTCACGCCCTGGCTGGTCATCCCGGCGGCCCTGGCGCTGGTCCTCGCCGTGGTCGGGCGCCGGGCCTGGGTCATCATCACGACGGCGGCCCTGCTGGCAGCGCAGCTGTTCTGGTTGTTCCCTTTCGACGCCGGCAGGCCGGAACGGCTGCCCGACGGGACACCGACTGCTTCCGTGAAGGTCATGAGCCTGAACACCGAATATGGCGAGGCCGATGCGGCGACCATCGTGCAGCTGGTCCGGGAGAACGGTGTCCAGCTTCTGGCACTGCAGGAGCACACCCAGGGGTTGGAGGATCGTCTTCAAGCGGCAGGTCTTATGGATCTCCTCCCCCAGCGTGTGAGCGATCCCCGTGACGATGCCGGCGGGGGCGCCGTCTACTCGGTCTTCCCGCTGGAAGCCGACGGACTTCTTCCGGACACGCCTTTCCGCATGGCCGTCACCCGGGTGCTGGTAGCCGACCCGAAGACAGGCCAGAGGTCGGCGCTGGATCTCACGAACGTCCATGCCCTGCCTCCGGTGGACGAGAGGATCGAACAGTGGCGCAGCGATCTGGCCAAGATCGGCCGCCAAGCCTCAGGCCCTGGTACCCAGTTGCTGATGGGTGACTTCAATGCGTCCTACGACCACGCGGAGTTCCGGGAGATGCTGGACTCCGGGAATGACGGAGCCAAGCTGGTGGACGTGGGAACGGCAGCGATGGCGCGCTTCGCCCCTACGTGGCCCATGGAAGGGCCGCCGCTCCCGGGAACGGTGCTGGACCATCTGGTAACGTCCCAACGGATCAGCAGCAGCGGCTACCAGGTTCAGAGAGTGCCCGGTTCGGACCACGCGGCTCTGCTCGCTACGCTTGCTGTTCCTGCGGGCTAGTCCTGCTTGCGGATCAGTTTGTGGTTCGCTGCCTGGGCTACCGGGCGCACTATGATCTGGTCCAGATTGATGTGGTGCGGAAGCGAGACCGCGTACTTGACGACGTCGGCTACGTCCTCGGCCGTCAAGGGCTTTTCCACCCCGGCGTAGACCTTGGCTGCCGCTTCCTTGTCCCCGAGCCTGTTCAACGCAAATTCCTCGGTGTACACCAATCCGGGAGCCACTTCGATGACGCGGATGTTGTTGCCAACTTCCTCAAGCCGCAGCGCGTTGGTCATGGCGTGCTGGGCAAATTTGGCGGCGTTGTAGCCCCCGCCGCCTTCGTAGGCAGACAGCCCTGCAGTGGACGTGAGGTTCAGGACTGTGCCTTCCCCGGTCCCTCGCAGCATGGGCAGGAAGGCCCGGGTGATTTTCATGGTGCCCAGGACGTTGACCTGGTACATCCATTCCCAGTCCTCGGTGTCCGCGTTTCCAATGGTGTCGGCGCCCCTCGCGCCGCCGGCGATGTTAATGAGCGTGTCAGCACCCCCGGCCTCGGTGACGGCCGCGAGAAGGGCCGCGACGTCGTCGTCGTTGGTAATGTCTGCCGGGAACGGCACCGCGCCGGTTTCGGCACCCAGGGCACCGATCCTGTCTGCGCGTCGGGCTACGGCAAACACCGTCCATCCGCTCGACGCCAGGGCCTTCACGGTCGCCTCGCCGATTCCGGTACTGGCGCCCGTGACGACGGCTGTCTTGTTCTCTGCTGCGGGGGTGCTGTGCGCTGCCAAAGTCATGGCACCACCCTATCGGGCGTTCGCCTTCGACCCACGGCGGGTTGTAACGCCAAGCCATGAAACAATTGGTCCATGGCTGAATCAACGCAGGGTACAGACACGCCCGCCACCGCCCCCATTAACGTCCCCGACAAGCCGGCCCTTGAAGGCCTCGAGGCTGCCTTGACGCAGCGCTGGCTGGAAGAGGGAACCTACAAGTTCAACCCGGACACCACCCGGGAGCAGGTCTACTCGATCGACACTCCCCCGCCGACGGCTTCCGGTTCGCTCCACGTGGGCCACATGTTCTCCTTCACACAGACGGACGTCCAGGCCCGCTACATGCGGATGACCGGCAAGAACGTCTTCTACCCCATGGGTTGGGACGACAACGGCCTGCCCACGGAGCGCCGTGTCCAGAACTACTACGGTGTTCGCTGCGATCCCGCCATCCCGTACAACGCGGACTACCGCCCGCCTGCCCAGCCTGCGAAGAACCAGCGCGATTTCGACGTCGTTTCGCGCCAGAACTTCATCGAACTGTGCGAAGAGCTCGCCGTTGAGGACGAGAAAGTCTTCGAAAACCTCTTCCAGACGCTCGGCCTGTCCGTCGACTGGGACCTGACCTACCGCACCATCGATGACACGTCACGCGCCGTCTCGCAGCGTGCCTTCCTGGCCAACCTGGCGGCCGGTGACGCTTACATGGCCGAAGCCCCCACTCTGTGGGATGTCACGTTCCGTACGGCCGTGGCCCAGGCCGAGCTCGAGGACCGGGAAGTCCCCGGCGCCTACTACCGCTACCCCTTCTTCACAGAAGACGGCGAAAAGATCTTCATCGAGACGACACGCCCCGAGTTGCTGGCTGCCTGCGCAGCGCTGGTGGCAAACCCCGACGACGAGCGGTACCAGCCCCTGTTCGGCAAGACCGTGAAGTCGCCCTTGTTCGACGTCGAGCTTGAGGTCAAGGCCCACCCGCTTGCCAAGGCGGACAAGGGCTCCGGTATTGCCATGGTCTGTACCTTCGGCGACCTGACCGACGTCACCTGGTGGCGCGAACTGCAGCTGCCTACCCGCGCCATCATGGGCCGCGACGGACGCATCATCGCCGACGTCCCGGAATGGATTACCACCGAAGCCGGCAAGGAAGCCTACGCAGCCATCGCAGGCAAGACCGCCTTCTCCGCCAAGGAAGCAGTGGTTGAACTGCTCAAGGCAGCCGAACTGCTCGATGGCGAACCCAAGAAGATCACCCACCCGGTGAACTTCTTCGAAAAGGGCGACAAGCCGCTCGAGGTTGTCACCTCCCGTCAGTGGTACATCCGCAACGGTGGCCGCGACGAAGAACGCCGCCAGCGCCTGATCGGCCGAGGTCAGGAAATCAACTTCCACCCGTCCTTCATGCGCTCCCGGTACGAGAACTGGATCGCCGGCCTCAACGGTGACTGGCTCGTATCCCGTCAGCGCTTCTTCGGCGTGCCCATCCCGGTGTGGTACCCGCTCGACGCCCAAGGCAATCCGGACTACGACAACCCCATCCTGCCTTCCGATGAGATGCTGCCCGTCGACCCGGCGGCAGACGCTGCCCCCGGTTTTGATGAGTCCCAGCGCGACCAGGCCAACGGCTTCACCGGAGACGCCGACGTTCTCGACACCTGGGCCACGTCCTCGCTGACGCCGCAGATCGTTGGTGGCTGGAGCCGGGACGACGAACTGTTTTCCAAGGTCTACCCCTTCGACCTCCGTCCGCAGGGACACGACATTATCCGTACGTGGTTGTTCTCCTCGGCAGTGCGCGCCGACGCACTGCAGAACAGCGCGCCCTGGAAGCATGCAGCCATCTCCGGCTGGATCCTGGACCCGGACCGCAAGAAGATGTCCAAGTCCAAGGGCAACGTGGTGGTACCCACCGATGTGCTGAACGAGTACGGATCGGACGCGGTCCGCTACTGGGCAGCATCGGCCAAGCTCGGCGCTGACACCGCGTACGAGATCGCCCAGATGAAGATCGGCCGCCGTTTGGCCATCAAGCTGCTCAACGCTTCGAAGTTCGTGCTGAACCTCGGCGCTACTGAGAACTCGGTGGTGACGTCGGATCTCTCGGTTCTGACCAACCCGCTGGACCGCGCGCTCCTGGCGCAACTATCCGACGTCGTGGCACAGTCCACCAAGGCGTTCGACAACTACGATTACGCCCGCGCTTTGCAAATCACGGAGTCCTTCTTCTGGCAGTTCACCGATGACTACGTCGAACTGATCAAGGACCGTGCCTACGGCGCAGCCGGAGAGTCCGAGCAGGCTTCCGTCCTGGCTGCACTGGCAACGACGCTGGACTCGTTGCTCCGCCTCTTCGCCCCCTTCCTTCCCTTCGCTACCGAAGAGGTCTGGGGCTGGTGGCGCACGGGTTCGGTCCACCGCGCCGAATGGCCCACTGCCCTCGAAATTACCGACGGCGACACCACCATGCTTGGCACGGTCGGTATCGCTCTGAGCGGCATCCGCAAGGCAAAGTCCGAGGCCAAGGTCAAGCAGCGCACCGAGGTGCTCTCCGCCTCCATCACCGCTTCGGAGGTACTGGTTGCGCAGCTGAAAGCCGGTCTGGGTGACTTGAAGGCGGCAGCCAACGCGCAGGAAATCACTTTGCAGTCAGGCGAGGGTGAGTTGACCGTCAGCGACGTCGTCCTGGCCCCTGCCGAGGAGGCCCCGGCCTCTTAAGCGACACATGCGCCCATCGGATTTTGGGCAAAGGGGAAGCCCCATCAGCGTTTTGCCGTTGGTGGGGCTTCGACTTTTCGGCTGTCCGGTGACGACTTGACAGTCTGGCGGAATCCTTGGAATTTCAGGTCTTCCTACCTCGTCACAGGTAGCTTGCTTCCAACTTTGCCAAAGGCTGCGTTGGTTGCATATCACTGAATCTTTGGTTTCCGTGTCCCTCTTCTTTCGAAGTGGGTATGAACAATTGTTGTCCCGCTGACCGGGATGCACAAGGCTTTGGAAAGAACTACAAACCTGTAGTTATCCTGCCCAACTTCGAGCAGCTGTGGCAGAGTAATGTCCATGCCGGAACTGCCCGAAGTGCACGGCCTGTGCATGTACCTGGACACCCAACTCCGTGGAGCCACGCTGACCGAGGTCCGCATCAACTCCTTCTCTGCGCTCAAGACTGCCGATCCTCCCTACAGCGCCTTGGAGGGAAGGACCGTTCAGGGGGCGCGGCGGCTCGGAAAGTTCGTTTGCCTTGATCTGGACGGGCTCTTCTTCATTTTCCATTTAGCCAAAGCAGGCTGGGTCCGCTACACCGAGCACCCTTCCTCCGCGGGGTTGCGGATGGGGAAGAGCAACATCTCGGCGAGGCTGCTGTTCCACCGTCCCGCCGATGACGCCCACATCGGAGTGGACCTGACAGAAGCCGGAACCAAGAAGAGCCTGGCCATCTATGTAGTCAGGGACCCGCAGGACGTTCCCGGTATCGCGACGCTGGGCCCTGAACCGCTGAGCCCCGACTTCGATGAAGCCGCTTTCGCCGTCATAGTGAAGTCCAGCCCGCAACAGATCAAAGGCCTGTTACGCAGCCAAAGCGTGATCGCTGGCATCGGCAACGCTTACAGTGATGAGATCCTCCACGCCGCGAAGATCTCCCCGTTTGCCATCGCAAAGTCGCTGGACAACGAAACGGTGGCCCGCCTGTATGACTCGATGCAGGAAGTCCTGGTGGGCGCCGTCAACGCAGCTGCCGGAAAACCCTCCAGCGAACTCAAGGACACCAAGCGCAGCAACTTCCGGGTACATGCCAGGACAGGTTTGCCGTGCCCCGTGTGCGGGGAAACAGTAAGGGAGGTGTCCTTCGCGGACACCTCCCTCCAATACTGCCCCCATTGTCAGACCAACGGAAAAATCCTGGCCGACCGCCGGACCTCGCGCTTCCTGAAGTAGCGCTCCGGTGCAGCTAGTTGAATTCCGGGCTCTCCGTGCGGCTGCGCTTCAGTTCAAAGAAGTGCGGGTAGCCGGCCAATGTTACTGTCGCGTCCCAAAGCTTCCCGGCTTCCTCGCCTCGCGGAATGCGGGTGAGGACAGGCCCGAAGAACGCGGTCCCATTGACGGCGACCACCGGAGTCCCGACGTCCTGGCCCACCAAAGAGATACCGGCCTCGTGGCTGGCGCGCAGCTTGGCGTCGTATTCGTCCGACTCTGCGAAACGTGCCAGGTCGGCGGGAAGCCCGGTATCTGCCAAGGCTTTTTGGATCACTGAAGCGCGGTCTTTGTTGCCCTCGTGGTGGATCTGCTCACCCATGGCGTCATAAAGCGGCTTGACGTAGCTGCTGCCATGGAGCTCCTGCGCCGCGATGATCACGCGGACAGGACCCCAGCTGTCATCCATCATGGCCCTGTACTCGGCCGGGAGGTCGCGGCCTTCGTTCAGGACGGACAGGCTCATCACATGCCAGGTGGTCTCGATGCCGCGTACTTGCTCCACCTCGCCGATCCAACGCGAGGTGATCCAGGCAAAGGGGCAGACGGGGTCGAACCAGAAATCAGCTTTATTTACGGTGTTTTCGGGCGCGGTCACTTCAGACACGATCTGTTCGGACACAAAGAACTCCTCGACAAGAGTGGAAACGTAGGTAGTCACGGCGGTCCCTGAAGAACCGCTCCTCCTTTGGCCAACGGCGGCTCAGGCGGACTTATTCCGTCGCTTGGCCACTACGTCATGGGCGATCATGGTTGGCTGGGCCTTCTTGGCAACCGCATCGGCTGTGATGACCACCGTTGCTATGTCATCGCGGCTGGGAAGATCAAACATGACCGGAAGCAGCACTTCTTCCATGATGGCCCGCAGACCACGTGCGCCGGTTCCACGCTCCAGGGCCTGGTCGGCGATCGCGTTCAAGGCTTCCTGTTCGAACTGCAACTCCACGCCGTCGAGCTGGAACATCTTCTGGTACTGCTTCACCAGGGCATTCTTCGGTGTGGACAAAATCTGGATTAGGGCCGGCCGGTCAAGGCTGGACACGGTGGTGATGACAGGGAGGCGGCCGATGAATTCAGGGATGAGTCCGAACTTCAGCAGATCCTCCGGCATGACCTCGCCGTAGGTATCCACGGTATCGCGGGCTTCGTTCAGCGGAGCACCGAAGCCGATGCCCTTCCGCCCGGACCGCGAACCGATGATGTCTTCAAGACCGGCGAAGGCGCCCGCCACGATGAAGAGGACATTGGTGGTGTCGATCTGGATGAACTCCTGATGCGGGTGCTTCCGTCCGCCCTGGGGCGGGACCGAGGCGACTGTACCCTCAAGGATTTTCAGGAGCGCCTGCTGTACGCCCTCGCCGGAGACATCGCGTGTGATCGAGGGGTTTTCGCTCTTGCGGGAGATCTTGTCGATCTCATCGATGTAGATGATGCCCTGCTCGGCCTTCTTGACGTCGTAGTCGGCGGCCTGGATGAGCTTGAGGAGGATGTTCTCGACGTCCTCGCCGACGTAGCCGGCTTCGGTCAAGGCCGTGGCATCGGCGACGGCGAACGGCACATTGAGCCGCCGGGCCAGGGTCTGTGCCAAGTACGTCTTACCGCAACCGGTGGGCCCGATCAGCAAAATGTTGGACTTGGCGATCTCCACATCCTCGTGATGGGAGCCCTCCCCCAAGCTGCCGGTCTTGGGTGCGTGGCCGGCCTGGATCCGCTTGTAGTGGTTGTAGACAGCCACTGCCAGGGACCGTTTGGCGGGTTCCTGGCCAATGACGTATTCCTGCAGGAAATCGAAGATCTCGCGGGGCTTGGGCAATTCGAAGCTACCGAGGTCGGAAACTTCCGCGAGCTCCTCTTCGATGATCTCGTTGCACAGCTCGATGCACTCGTCACAGATGTACACACCGGGCCCGGCAATCAGCTTCCGCACCTGCTTCTGGCTCTTTCCGCAGAAAGAACACTTCAGCAGATCCGTGCTCTCACCAATCCGAGCCATGTGGGAATCCCTTCGTTGCATGCGGGTGATGCGGCTCCGCGCCGTACTCAAGTGTGCGGCCAAGCCGCGGTTGGCACCACCGTGACACCATCCACTCTAGGTCACAATGGGCTGCTTGCGTGGAAACAGAACGCCGGTGCGGTCCATATTTCGCGAACCGCACCGGCGTCGTATTCCGTGTGCTACCGGGCGATTGCCTGCGGCTTGATCTTCCGGGAGTCCAAAACCTGGTCGATCAGTCCGTAACTCATGGCTTCGGCCGCCGTCAGGATCTTGTCACGTTCGATGTCGTTGTTGACCTGCTCCGACGTGCGACCCGAGTGGTGGGCCAGCGTGTCCTCAAGCCAGGTCCTCATGCGCATGACCTCCGCGGCCTGGATCTCCAGGTCCGAAGCCTGGCCACCCTGGCCGCCGGAAAGGGCCGGCTGGTGGATCAGGACGCGGGCGTTTGGCAGTGCCAGGCGCTTCCCGGGGGTGCCGGCGGCGAGCAGGACGGCGGCCGCACTGGCTGCCTGGCCCAGGCACACCGTCTGGATCTCCGGACGGATGTACTGCATGGTGTCGTAGATCGCCGTCATGGCCGTGAACGAACCACCGGGCGAGTTGATGTACAACGTGATGTCGCGGTCCGGGTCTGTGGACTCAAGGACCAGCAGCTGGGCCATGATGTCGTCGGCCGACGCGTCATCGACCTGGACGCCAAGGAAGATGATGCGGTCCTCGAACAGCTTGGTGTAGGGGTCCTGGCGCTTGAAGCCGTAGGGCGTGCGCTCTTCGAACTGGGGCAGGACGTAACGGCTGGACGGGAGGTTACCGGCAGACCATCCGAAGTTGTAGTTCATGTTCTTACTCCTGGGTTTTCAGTGGTTCTTTGGTGCCGGGTTAGTTCTCGGAGTTCGACTGGTTGGCCGTACCGCCGCCACCAGCTACAGAACCGGCGTGCGCCGAGATCTTGTCGAAGAAGCCGTATTCCAAGGCCTCAGTGGCGGTGAACCACTTGTCGCGGTCGTTGTCCTTGAGGATGGTTTCCACGGTCTGTCCGGTCTGCTCAGCGGTGAGTTCCGCCATGACCTTCTTCATGTGCAGGATCAGCTCAGCCTGGATCTTGATGTCCGAGGCCGTTCCGCCGATACCGCCGGAAGGCTGGTGCATCAGGATACGTGCGTTCGGGGTGGCGTAACGCTTGCCCTTGGTTCCTGAGGACAGAAGGAACTGGCCCATGGAAGCGGCGAGTCCGGTGGCCACAGTGACAACATCATTCGGAATGAACTGCATGGTGTCGTAAATGGCCATGCCGGCGGTCACCGAACCGCCGGGCGAGTTGATGTACAGGTAGATGTCCTTCTCAGGGTCTTCGGCGGAGAGAAGGAGGAGCTGGGAGCAAATGGCGTTGGCGTTCTCGTCACGCACTTCAGAGCCGAGCCAGATAATGCGCTCTTTCAGCAGGCGGTTGTAGATGTAGTTGTCCTGGGCCGCGGGATCGACAGTTGCCATCCGGGGAGCCTCTGATTGCTGTGACATAAGTACTTACCTCTCGCTGGTGCCAGTGACGTCACTGAACTTCACTACTTGGACACTAACCGTTTTCCGATGCGATTTGTTCGCCGGAATCGCGCTGTTCGCTGACGGCGCACGTCTGCGTTGAGCACCAATGTTCAGCGTTAAACGAAACCGACCCCGGATCATCAGATCCGGGGTCGGTTTACGTCGTTGCTTAGAACTTCACTGCTGCGGGGTCGTCACTTGCAACGGCGTCGGACTCTTCCGTTGCTTCTACAGCGGCTGCTTCTTCGGCTGCTGCTTCGCCGGCGGGGCGGACGAAGTCGCTGAGGTCAACCGTGTTGCCCTCGGAGTCGACAACTTCTGCCTGGCCCAGGACAACGGCCAGTGCCTTACGGCGGCGGACCTCGGAAACCATCATGGGAACCTGGCCGCTCTGGTCGATGATCTGAGCGAACTGGTTGGGGTCCATGCCGTACTGGCTGGCGGTGGTCACGATGTAGTCGATCAGCTCGTTCTGGCTGACCTCTACTTCTTCCTTGTCCGCAATGGCGTCAAGGATGATTTCGTTCTGGAACGCGCGCTCGGTGTTGGCCTTGACCTCGGCGCGGTGTTCCTCGGTGTCGTGGTCACCTTCGCCGTGGGCGTTCTCCGGGTTGAAGTGAGCTTCAAGCTGCTCTTCAACGACGGATTCCGGAACCGGAACCTCTACCAGTTCAACAAGCTTGTCCAGGACCTTGTCGCGGGCCTCGACGCCCTGCTCCACAACCTTGGAGTCGGCAGCCTGCTTGGCGAGGTCCTCGCGGAGCTCTGCAAGGGTGTCAAACTCGGAAGCGAGCTGGGCGAAGTCGTCGTTGGCCTCGGGGAGCTCGCGCTCCTTGACAGCCTTCACAACAACCTTTACCTGTGCAGCTTCGCCGGCGTGGTCGCCACCAACAAGCGTTGTGTCGAAGATTGCCTCTTCGTCGGCGGACAGGCCGGTCACGGCTTCGTCGAGGCCTTCGAGCATGGTGCCGGCGCCTACCTGGTAGGACAGGCCCGCAGCAGAGTCGATTTCTTCGCCGTCGATGGTGGCGGTGATGTCGATGGTGAGGAAGTCATCGTTCTTGGCAGGACGCTCAACGGACTTCAGCGTGCCGAAACGGCCACGCAGTTCGTCGAGGGACTTGTCGACGTCGGCCTCGGAGGATTCGGCAGCGGCAACCTCAACCTTGATGCCTGCGTAGTCCGGCAGCTCGATCTCGGGGCGGACGTCGATCTCCACCTGGAACTTCAGCTCGCCATCGGTTGCGGAGGGATCCGGAACCTCGGTGATCTCAACCTCGGGACGGCTCAGGGGGCGAACGCCGGTTTCCTGGACTGCGGCCTGGTACCAGCCGTTGAGGCCATCGTTGATGGCCGTCTCCAGGACATAACCACGGCCAACGCGCTGGTCGATGAGCTTGGAGGGAACTTTGCCCTTGCGGAATCCGGGAACCTGGATCTGCGAAGCAACGGTCTTGTACGCGGCATCGATGCTCGGCTTCAGTTCCTCAAAGGGAACCTCAACGTTGAGCTTGACCCGCGTTGCGGTGAGGTTCTCGACAGCGCTCTTCACAGTCTAAGTACTCCTGATTTTGTGGGTATGGGGTTCTGATGCGTCCCGGAATCGGACACAAACACAGAGTCGGGGTGACAGGATTTGAACCTGCGACTTCCTGCTCCCAAAGCAGGCGCTCTAGCCAAGCTGAGCTACACCCCGAATGCACAGGACAGTCTACGGGCAAGCGGGCCGAGAATGCACATTTGACACCGCCGCCGGAATTAGGTTTAGTTATACCCGGCTTGAACAGCCACCGGGAAGATGTCCTGAACAGGAGATCCTTTCGGGGACGTAGCTTAATGGTAAAGCCTCAGTCTTCCAAACTGATTACGCGGGTTCGATTCCCGTCGTCCCCTCCAGCGCAAAGGGCCCCGATCCTCGGATCGGGGCCCTTTGGTGTTTCACGCTGTTTTCCAGCATCCGTAGCGGAGGCCGGGGACTTTCTACACTTGGCAGCCAGGGCACCAGTAGAGTTTCCGCGCTCCTATTTCGGTCACCCCCACGAGGGTGCCGCAGGCCCGGCAGGGCATTCCCTCGCGCTTGTAGACAAAGTGGGCATCGGCGTCGTGCGGTTGTGACCCGTCGCCGCTCCACAATGACGGCGGTGTCGTAACAATCCGGCCGTCGCGGACGCCGTCGGCCATGGTCCTGACAGTGTCGTCCCACAGCCGGCCTGCGGTTTCAATGTCGATGCCGTTCCCAGGCGTCCACGGATCCACCGCCTGCCGAAAGAGCACTTCGGCCCGGTAGATGTTGCCTACCCCTGCCAGCACGGACTGGTCCATCATCAGCAGGGCAACCGCCGTCTTGCGGCGGCGCAGGCGCCCGATGAATTCCTCCCGGTCCCCAGGCCGGTTATGGAGGGGATCAGGTCCCAGGCGATCCAGGACCGCTTCTGCCTCGGCCGCGGTGATTGCTGCGCAGGTGGTAGCACCCCTGAGATCTGCCCAGCCATGCTCCGATACAAGGCGGACACGGACCGCCCCCACGGGCGGCGGTGGCCCAACATACTGGCCACCGACCTGGCCGGCGCCGCTTTCCCGCTCACCGATACGGCGCGGAGCTCCGATACTGGAGGACCCGGTAAAGGTGCTGTCCCCACCAAAGCTCCAAGCGCCGTACAGCCCAAGGTGGACATGGAGGAAAAGCCCGTGATCGAACCTCAGGAAGAACTGCTTCCCGTGGGCCAGGGCCTCCACCATCGTTTGCCCTGTCAGCAATTGGGCCCCGGCGACAAAACGTCCCTGCGGGCTGGAGACTTCCAAACGCTGGCCGCCGAAGACATCCTGGAATTGGCGGGCCAGCCTATGGATCGAATGCCCCTCCGGCACTACTGGACGATTTCGCCGGTGGTTTCGTACACGGCGATCTTGCCGATGCGGCGTACGTGTCGCTCATCGTTGCTGAAGGGTTCCTCCAGGAAGGCCTCGATAAGCTCCGTTGCTTCCTCCACAGAGTGCTGGCGGCCTCCCACTGCTACGACATTCGCGTCGTTGTGTTCGCGGGCCAGTTTTGCCGTGGAGAGGTTCCACACCAGCGCAGCACGGACACCTTTGACCTTGTTCGCCGCAATCTGCTCGCCGTTTCCCGATCCGCCGAGCACGATGCCCAGGGCGTGAACTCCCGCCTGCTGGTCTGCGACGACTGCAACGGCCGCATTGATGCAGAACGACGGGTAGTCATCCAGCGCGTCGTATTCCTTGGGGCCGTGATCCACTACTTCGTAGCCCTTCGCGGTGAGGTGGCTGACCAAGTGTGCGCTCAGTTCCATTCCGGCGTGGTCGGTTGCGATGTGGACGCGGGGTGTAGTCACGGAAAGTCCATTCTTTTCTGGGCGCCGGTGCGGCGCTGGCAGCGGCTCTGGGCAGCGGCACAGCATCTGCCGGGCGCGGCGTTGAGGGATGCGCTACCTAGATTACCGCTACCGGGGTTGCGGAGCCTGTCCCTCATCACGCGCACGGTGCGCGGCCCTGTTGAGGATTCCGGCAAGCCTGTCGGCGGATGCAAGCGTGCCTGCGCTCAAGGCAACGCGGCCCCCGTTGAGTTTCCTGACCACTACGGCAGGACCGCTGCCCACCAGCATGGCTGTTGCGTCGTCGTGGTGCCTCAGACCCCACCCGCCGTAATCGGCTGCTTTGACCTCTGCAGCGGCAGCCGCGGAAATCTCGACGGCGGGAACGGTCAGGACCCGCACGATGCCTCCAGCGAACACCTGCAAGCCGCCCCTGTCAGCACGGACCCGGGCAAACAGGAACCCGGCACCAACCAGTGCTGCCAGGGATATCAGGGCCCCAAGCCACGGCACCGCAATGGCAATCAAGGCAGCAGGAAAGATAGCCGACACCATGATCATGACGAAAACTGAACTGCGGGCGTGCACCCACATTCTGAGGCTGTCGCGGGCCAGATCCGGGTCCGCCAAGAGTGCCAACTCCTGCTGCAGCGCTGCATCATCTTCCCTCGTCCAGCGAGGGTCGGGCTTGAAAGCGAACATCATGACAACGCCCAGCGCCAACGCCGCTCCGCTGCCCATGGCCAGCACAATGGGGTCCACATGGGTCTCGCGGGCATCCACTGCCCCGGTTTGGCCTACCAGTCCGGCCGCGAGCACGGTGGTGATGAACAGGCTGACCATCAGCCCAACACCCATCATCACCCGCCGCATAATGACGGGCCTGGAAATTGGGACGGCCTGCACGAACACCGCCCACCCACAGAAGGTGATGAGGGCTGCGCCGCCAGTGACATAGGCGCCGAAAGGCGCGAAGGACGTGCCGCCGTCGGCACTCCACATGACCGCGACGGGATTGGGAAGATCATTGCGCAGCATCTGGGCGCACACCACAAAGCCAGTGGCGAGCAGCAGTGGAAAAGCAACCGCGAACCTCAAGGCGCGGAAATCCAGTTTTTCGCGGATCATTCCCATATCCCAACGCTACTCCGTGGGAGCGACACTGCGGCGATCACTCCTTGCCTTCCGCCCGCGGAGTGAAAGAATAACTTCATACCAGCGGCCGGCCGACCGGCCGGTCATCCCGATCCCCGGAGGCACCACTTGCCAGGCCTGAACCTCACGCGCGATGAAGCCGCGAACCGCGCCGAACTGCTCACCGTCGACTCCTATGACGTCACCTTGGATCTGACGAAAGGGCCGGAAGTCTTCGGATCCACCACCACAGTCCAATTTTCCGCCACCCCGGGAGCATCGACGTTCATCGATGCCATCACCCGCACCGTCCACAGCGTGAGGCTCAACGGAAAAGAACTGGACCCCGCGGAAGTTTCCGACGGCATCCGCATCCAGTTGCCGGGACTTGCCGCCGAGAACGAGCTTACGGTTGTGGCGGACGCCCCCTATATGAATACCGGTGAGGGCCTCCATCGCTTCGTCGATCCCGTGGACGGGGAAGCCTACCTCTACACCCAGTTCGAGGTTCCCGACTCGCGCCGCATGTTTGCCGTCTTCGAACAGCCGGACCTGAAGGCCAGCTTCACGTTCAGGATCACGGCACCGTCGCACTGGGACGTTGTCTCCAACTCCCCCACCCCGGTTCCTTCAGAAACCACGCCTGGTGAGGACGGAGGCGCCCGCTCGGTCTGGGAATTCGCACCCACTCCACGCTTGTCGTCCTATGTCACTGCGTTGATTGCCGGACCGTACCAGTCTGTCCGGTCCGAGGTCACCAGTTCGGACGGCAGGGTCATTCCCCTGGGAGTATTCGCCCGCAAATCGCTGATGCAGTACCTCGACGCGGACAACATTTTTGAGCTGACCCGCCAGGGCTTCGAATTCTTTGAGGCCCAGTTCGGCTGCCCGTACCCGTTTGAGAAGTACGACCAGTTGTTCGTCCCTGAGTTCAATGCCGGCGCCATGGAGAACGCAGGCGCCGTGACCATCCTCGAGGGCTATGTGTTCCGGGGCAAGGTCACCGGCGCACAGATCGAACGGCGGGCCATCACGGTCCTGCATGAACTGGCGCACATGTGGTTTGGCGACCTCGTCACCATGCGCTGGTGGAACGACCTTTGGCTCAACGAGTCCTTCGCCGAGTACATGTCACACCTGGCCGCAGTGGAAAACACCGAGTTCGACCACGCGTGGACCACCTTCGCCTCGGTGGAGAAGTCCTGGGCCTACAAGCAGGACCAGCTGCCCACTACCCACCCGATCTTCGCCGAGATCAACAATCTCGAGGACGTCGAGGTCAACTTCGATGGCATCACCTACGCCAAAGGCGCTTCTGTCCTGCGACAGCTGGTGGCCTGGGTAGGCCCTGAGCAGTTCATGGCCGGAGTCCGGAGCTATTTCAGCAAGCACGCCTGGAAGAACACAGAGCTCGCTGACCTCATGGTGGAACTCGAAGCCGCGTCAGGGCGCGACCTTGACCAATGGGGGAAGCTTTGGCTCGAAACAGCCGGTGTGAACACCCTTTCGCCGGAGCTTGCAGTCGAGGCGGACGGCACGATCACCAGCTTCGCGATCCTGCAGACCGCCATCGAAGAGCAACCCACCCTGCGCCCGCACCGCCTCGCGGTCGGCTTCTATTCGCTGTCAGCAAAAGGTGCCCTGGAGCGCACGCACCGTGAAGAACTCGACGTCGACGGTGCCCGCACCGACGTCCCGGCTCTGGCAGGACTTACCCGGCCGGACCTGATCCTGCTCAACGATGACGACCTCGCGTATGCCAAAGTCCGGCTGGACCCGGACAGCCTTGCCACGGCAAAGGCGCACCTCAAGGACTTCGCCACGAGCCTTCCACGCACCCTGGTGTGGGGCTCGGCCTGGGATGCTGCCCGCGACGGCGAAACACCCGCGCGTGGCTACGTGGACCTGATCCTGGCCAACATTGCCCACGAAACAGACTCCTCGGTGATTCTGGTCCAGCTGCGCCAGCTGGCAACCACCTTGACGTACTACGTCGCCGCCGAACACAAACTCGACACGACTATCGCAGCAGCGGACACGCTATGGGAGCTTGCCTCCTCAGTGGAGCCTGGTTCCGATGCCCAGTTGCAGTTTGCAAAGTCCTACGCGCAGCTCGCCCGGAGCGCCGCCCAACTGGACCGCCTGCAGGCTCTCCTGGACGGGACGGACACCCTCAACGGGCTCACTGTTGACCAGGACATGCGTTGGGAGTTGCTGACCGCCCTTGTCGCCGGCGGCCGTCAAGGCCAGGAACGCATTGACGAAGAACTTGCCCGTGACAACACCTCCAATGGCCAGAACGCTGCCGCACAGGCCAAGGCGGCCATTCCTACCCCGGAAGCCAAGGCAGCTGCGTGGGAGTCGATCGTGGTCAAGGGGGAACTCTCGAACGCGCTTCAGTCCTCTGCGGTGGCAGGCTTCATGCGCGTCCCGGACACCGCCCTGCTGGAACCGTACGCGGAAAAGTACTTCCAGGCGGTGCCCGGGATCGTCAAGGAGCGGACCCACGCCCTCGCCCAACAGATCGTGGTGGGTCTCTACCCGGCCCAGCTCACAACGCAGGCTACTGTGGACCGTACCGATGAATTCCTGGCGGCCCTTCCCGAGGAGAGTGCTGCGCTTCGCCGAATGATGTTGGAAAACCGCGACGGCGTAGCCCGTGCGCTCCGTGCAAGGGCAGCTGACAACTAAGCTCGTTGGCCCGTGCGGGCAGTCGGCTGTGCTTGGCTAGACTGTCCGCATGGGGCTCAATGAACACCACTACGCGCTCACCGTCCGCTGGACCGGAAACCTCGGGGAGGGAACCGCCGGCTACCGCGCGTACTCGCGGGACCACGACGTCGAGATCAGTGGGCTGCCCACGTTGAAGGGTTCCGCGGACCCCACCTTCCACGGAGACCGGACCCGCTACAACCCTGAGCAGTTGTTGCTCGCCGCTCTGTCGCAGTGCCACATGCTGTCCTTCCTGCACGTTGCCGTCAAGCATGGTGTGGTTGTCACGGAGTACACGGACAATGCCGAAGGCGTCATGAAACTCAACCGTGACGGCAGCGGCCAATTCGAAAGCGTGACACTCAAACCGAACGTCACCATCACCGATCCGTCGAAGGCGCCGTTGATGGCGCAGCTGCATCATGAAGCAAACCAGGTCTGCTTCATCGCCAGGAGCGTCAACTTCCCGGTCCACCACGAACCGACGACGACGGCGGCCCTCGCCTAACGCTGTTGCTCCCGCCACTGTGCCACGAGTCTTTGTTCTGTCCCGCGGCTGAGCCCGGCCTTGCGCGGCCGGTCCAAGCCACGTATCCGCTCGTCAGCCAGCGTGGCTGCAAGGGTTTCCTGCCATGGCCGCAACACCATCCCGCGACGCCGTGCGGCCCCATTGGAGCGTGCTTGGAAACCGTCATGGCCCGGAGGAAGCCACAGGGGCAGTGAATCTGGCCCGGCCCAGTAGTCCACGCCGTGCTCCACGAGCCAGTCCTCGGAAGGGCGGATAACATCGTCTCCGCCGGAGCCCGCCTCAGCGCGGCATTGGTCGATATAGTCTCCGAACCGCACCACGTCACCCAAGGCGTTAAACGTGCCCGTGAGCCCTCCTTCAGCGGATCGAAGAATCCACGCAGCGAGATCCCGGACGTCGATGGTCTGGATGGCAGCGGCGGTTATGTCCGGCACCAGCACGGTTTCACTGTTTGCAGCGAAGCGGGCCGGCCAGTAGCCATATCTGTCAGTACCGTCCCCTGGGCCACTGATAAGCCCTGCCCGGACAATGTGCGCTTTCTCCCCCACCAAGCCCAGCGTCATGTGCTCGATCGCTGATTTGGACTCTCCATAGGTTTCCGGGCTGCCCGGCCGCCCCTCGGGCAATGGCTCCAACACTGCCGCACTTTCATCCGCGCCAGGTACTGAGTGGTCCGCATACACCGAACAACTGGAGACGAACGTCCAGTGCGCCGTGCCAGGTCCCAGCACCTCCAACGCATCCCGGGCCTGGACCGGATCCCTGGACACGTCCACCACCGCGTCCCAGCCGCCTGCCAGTTCCGCATAGGCTGCTGCACCCAAGGCGCGATCGCCCCGCACCCAGGTGGCGCCGTCGGGCGGGTTGGTCGAAGAACCCCGGGCAAAACAGGTGACATCATGCCCGGCGGCCACCGCCTGCCGGGCTATTTCTGCTGACAGGAAGGCAGTACCTCCGAGAACCAGGATGCGCATACCGTCACGCTACGGCGCTAGGGTTAAACGTGGACAGAGTGTTCCGCGCCCGGCGAACACGGGCCGACCACAAGGAGTTTTCCACTTTGACCTTCATCCCCCTTGCGGAAGCCATCAACATCGAACCTGAAAAGATCGACCTCGTATCCATTCTCATCACCGTAGGCGTCGGCCTGTTGGTGTGGATAGTGGCACGCTTCATCATTGTGCGCATCACCCGGCGTGTCTCCGCCGGCAGTTCGTTCTTCAAGAAGGCCCATTTCAAATGGGTTCAGCCTGCCATCCGTGCGCTGGACCACGAACGCCGTTCCCAGCGCGCTGAAACCATCGGCTCGCTGCTCACAAGCCTGGTGAGCGTCGTAGTGGTGGTGATCGTCATCATCTACGTCCTCAAGTTCATGAACGTCGACGTCGCACCTCTGCTGACCAGCGTGGGAATCCTTGGTGTTGCCATAGGTTTTGGCGCCCAGCAACTGATCCGCGACTTCCTCGCAGGGATCTTCATCACCATTGAGGACCAGTACGGGATCGGCGACGTGATCGTCACCAGTGAAGTGATTGGTACCGTTGAATCCGTGGGCCTGCGCATAACGCGCGTCCGGGCCGAAGACGGGGCCATCTGGTACCTGCGCAACGGTGAAATCCTGCGGGTCGGCAACCGTTCCCAGGGAGACTATGTGCCGCTGGATTCACCCGATGACAGCAACCAACCCGGCGCAACAGCTGCGCCCGTCACAGCTGGCGCGCCGCGCGTCGCCAAAGCCGAGGAGAAGTCCAATGAGTAACACTGCAGGCGGAGAGCCGCAATCGCCGCAGGCGGGTCCTCGACGCCAGTTGATGCAAAACGATCCGTTCAGCCAACCTGCCTATACGGACAGCTTCTACTCTGCCGTCGGCGGACATGAAACGTTCGTCAAGCTCATTGATGTCTTTTACGACGGCGTGGCTACCGATCCGCTGCTGCGCCCCATGTACCCCGAAGAGGACCTTGCACCGGCGAAGCGCCGCTTCCTGATGTTCCTGGAGCAGTACTGGGGCGGGCCCACCACCTACGGCGAGGAACGTGGCCACCCGCGCCTGCGCATGCGCCACATGCCTTTCCAGGTGACGCCGGAGGCCAAGGACCGGTGGTTGTTCCACATGCGTACAGCCGTAGATTCGCTGGGCCTTTCGCCGCTTCACGAGGGAACGCTGTGGGACTACATGGAACGGGCTGCGCTGACCATGGTCAACAGCCCCTCCCAGGGTCCGCGCAACTAGACCGAAAAACCTAGGCCGAGCCCCGCGCCCGTGCGCACCAGCACGTGGCCGCGGGTTCCGCTCAGCCGGAACCAGCGTCCGTTCCGGAAGACTTGTTGGGCGTCATCCCCAAGGAACCCCAGCGCAAAAGCTGCAAACGCGGCCCCGGCCGGCAGCACCTCTTCGCCGGGAAGCGGTCGGCCCCACACGGCAGCCCTTGCAGTATTGACCACTGCGGATCCCGCAGAGGTGGGAATGACGCTGGCCACCTCCGCAATGCCGGCTTCGGCGGCTGCCTTGAGCTCGGCGTCGGAAATGGACCCCTGGGCTTCCCACCCGCTTCGCGGCGCGCTGACGCCGGCCCACGACTCGGAAACGGTCGCCGGCGGCACGGGCAGTTCGACGTCGTCGGCACCCGAGCGTGCCAGGCGGTCCGTAATGGAGGCGAGCGTTACTGTCACGTCTGCGTGCGCCGGCTCCGCGAGGGCCATGGTGCGGAGACCAAGAATCGTGGGCGTCGATTCACCGAGAATCCGCGGCCTCAAGACGCACACGTAGGCGGCCAGGACGTTGCCTGCGGCCTGGAGCCGGATGCCGCCGTCGTCGATGCTCTTTGCCCGGGTGACGAAGGTCCGCAAATCAGCGAGGTCCCGGGGATCGGCGAAGCGGAAGGACTGGGTCAAAACGTCTGTCACATCATCGACTCTACCGGCATGTCCCCGGTTGAGAGGGGTCGGGGCGGCGTCTAAAGTCGAACCATGACTGAGACGAACGCTGGCCTCCAGGTGGAAGCACCCGAAGTAGACCCCATGGAAGTGCTGATTGGCCTGCTGGACCTTGGTGACTTTGACGGTGCAAGGACCAACGAGGACATCTTCCTCGGCCCATCACAGAAGCAGCCACGGCATCGTGTTTTTGGTGGGCAAGTCCTGGCCCAATCCATGATGGCCGGCATGCGCACTGTTGAGCCGGACAGAGTGGCCCACTCCATGCACGGTTACTTCCTGCGTCCGGGCGACGCGAACAAGCCCATCACCTTCGGCGTTGAACGGCTGCGCGACGGCCGTTCCTTTTCCGCCCGCCGCGTGCATGCTTACCAGGACGGTGTCCCCATTCTTTCGATGATTGCCTCGTTCCAGGTCGAAGACGGCGGCCTGGATCATCAGGCAACCATGCCCGAAGGCATCCCGGATCCCGAAACGCTGCCCAGCACGGCCGAACTGCTGTCCCACTACGACCACCCGCTGGCGCGGCATATGTCCTCCGAGCGCCCCTTCGATGTCCGCCACATCGACCCCGCGCTCTACGTCTCCCCGCCAAGCGACCACGTGGCCACCAACGCTGTGTGGATGAAAACCATGGGTCCGCTCCCCGATGATCCGCAGCTGCACATCGCCGCCCTGGCCTACGCCAGCGACTACACGCTGCTTGAACCCATCCTCCGCAAGCACGGCCTGTCCTGGATGACGCCGGGCATGAGCGTTGCCAGCCTCGACCACGCCATGTGGTGGCACCGGCCCGTGAAAGTGGACGAGTGGATGCTGTACGTCCAGGAGTCCCCCAGCGCCCAAGGAGCCCGCGGATTGGCCACGGGCAGGATCTTCAACCGCGACGGCGTCCATGTCGCCACGGTGGCACAGGAAGGCATGGTCAGGATTCCGTAGCCTGACGAGACAAAAGAAGAGGCCGGTCCCAGCAGGGACCGGCCTCTTCTTTTATGTACTAGTCGCGGGTGAGGCGACGGTGCGTCACGCGGTGCGGCTTGGCGGCATCAGGACCCAAGCGCTCCACCTTGTTTTCCTCGTACGAATCGAAGTTGCCCTCGAACCAGTACCACCGGGACGGGTTCTCGTCGTCACCTTCGTAGGCGAGGATGTGCGTCGCCACCCTGTCCAGGAACCAGCGGTCGTGGGAGACCACCACGGCGCAGCCCGGGAATTCGAGAAGCGCGTTCTCAAGGCTGCTCAGGGTTTCGACGTCGAGGTCGTTGGTGGGTTCGTCAAGAAGCAGGAGGTTGCCACCCTGCTTAAGCGTCAGTGCCAGGTTGAGGCGGTTGCGCTCACCACCGGAGAGGACTCCGGCCTTCTTCTGCTGGTCCGGGCCCTTGAAGCCGAAAGCCGAGACGTAGGCGCGCGAAGGCATTTCGACCTGACCCACCTGGATGAAGTCATTGCCCTCGGAAACAACCTCCCACAGGGTCTTGTTGGGGTCGATACCGCCACGCGACTGATCAACGTAGGAGATCTTTACCGACTCGCCGATCTTGAGGTCGCCGCCGTCGAGCGGTTCCATCCCGACGATCGTCTTGAAGAGCGTCGACTTACCCACACCGTTGGGGCCAATCACACCAACAATGCCGTTGCGGGGAAGGGAGAAGGAGAGATCTTCAATAAGAACGCGGTCATCGAAGCCCTTCTTCAGATCCTTGGCTTCGATCACCAAGGATCCCAGGCGTGGTCCCGGCGGAATCTGGATCTCTTCGAAGTCCAGCTTGCGGGTGCGCTCGGCCTCGGCAGCCATTTCCTCATAGCGGGCCAAACGCGCCTTCGACTTGGTCTGGCGGCCCTTGGCGTTGGAGCGTACCCACTCAAGTTCCTCGCTCAGGCGCCTGGAAAGCTTTGCGTCCTTCTTACCCTGAACCTCAAGGCGTGCCTTCTTCTTCTCCAAGTAGGTGGAGTAGTTGCCCTCATACGGGTAGAGGTGGCCACGGTCCACTTCTGCGATCCATTCGGCCACGTGATCCAGGAAGTACCGGTCGTGGGTGACGGCGAGGACAGCACCGGGGTACTGGGACAGGTGCTGCTCGAGCCACAGAACGCTCTCGGCGTCCAAGTGGTTGGTGGGTTCGTCAAGGAGCAGGAGGTCAGGCTTCTGCAGCAGGAGCTTGCACAGGGCGACGCGGCGACGTTCACCACCGGACAGGACCGTTACGTCGGAATCTGCAGGCGGGCAACGCAGTGCGTCCATGGCCTGCTCAAGCTGGGAATCGATGTCCCAGGCATCAGCGGCATCGATGGCTTCCTGGAGCTTGCCCATTTCGTCGAGCAGCGTGTCATAGTCCGCGTCCGGGTTGGCCATCTCTTCGGAGATTTCGTTGAAGCGCTGGATCTTGCCGTAGATCTCGCCAACGCCTTCCTGGACGTTGCCCAGAACGGTTTTTTCCTCGTTCAGCGGCGGTTCCTGCAGGAGGATGCCCACGGTGTATCCGGGGCTCAGGCGGGCCTCGCCGTTGGAAGGGGTGTCCAAACCGGCCATGATCTTGAGGATGGTGGACTTGCCAGCACCGTTCGGGCCGACGACGCCAATCTTCGCGCCGGGGTAGAACGACATGCTGACGTCGTCCAGAATAAGTTTGTCGCCAACGGCTTTGCGAGCCTTGGTCATCGTGTAAATGAATTCCGCCATGCCTTTAAATCTAATGGGTAGGCGTACATAACTCACATTCGCAGGCCGCGGGTGAACTAGCGGGCGTCTCCCACGAAGCACTTTCCAGTGGCCAGGACGGGCAGCACGGTCACCACGACGCCGCCGTCACGTATCTGGCCCATGACGCAGGAATTGCCCGACAACGCGGCCGCCTCGATGGCGTCGACATCAAGCCCGGTTGGCGTTCGGCTGACCGATACCTCGAGGTTCCCCTCAGGGATCCCAGCCGATACCAGGGCAGCCCGCAGCGATTCCCGGTCCGGTTTGGGATTGCCGGCCACGAGGCTCTTCAGTGTGGACTCGACGGTCTTCGTGGTTGCCAGCACGGCAGGATCGGGGCTTTCCGAGGGTCGGGCGCCTGTTGAGGGGTTTGTTTCGGCGCCGGCCGACGGAACGGCGCTGCCGGTGCCCTGGCTCGCGATGCCCGCGGGCTGCGTCGACGAACCGGCGGGCGTGGGAGAGGCGGGCGCGGCAGTGCACGCCGCCATCATCACGACGGTCGCGGCAAACATCAGCGCCCCACCTGAACGCCGGACGCTGGTGGTGGACGCCTGTGCAGCCAAGCCAAGATTTTGTGTGGTTCCCCTGCTTATCACCTAGCCATTGTGCCATTCACATGAGGCCTGGACCGGCGTAGCGTGTGCTGGGAGTCCCCAAGAGCCTGAAAGTGAGAGGGAGCGGACACTGTGGGTGAAGGAGTCAATGACGTCGTCGCGTCAACCACGATCGGTGCACAGCCGGAAATAGTGTGGGAAGCCCTAACTGATCCCGAGCTCATCAAGCAGTACTTTTTGGGCACCCAGGTCACCACCACCTGGAAAGTGGGCGATCCGATGACGTACTCCGGCGAATACCACGGCACGGTGTACAAAGGCACAGGGACCATCCTGGCTTTCGATCCTCCTGCGAGGCTTAAGACCACTCACTTCAGTCCTGCTTCAGGGCTTCCGGACATCCCCGAGAATCATCACACCGTGGAATACGTCTTGGACCGGACTCCGGGCGGCACCACTGTGACCATCACTCAGAGCAACAATTCAAGCGAGGACGAAGTTGCATCCTCCACTGCCACGTGGCAACTGGTATTGAGCAACCTGAAGGAATTTCTGGAGTCCGTCTCAGGGAAAAACACCCTCCTTGGAGGTAACCAAGGAGGGTGAACGGTGCCCCAGGAGGGAATCGAACCCCCGACCGGCGGATTAGAAGGCCGCTGCTCTATCCCCTGAGCTACTGGGGCGCACTGACTCGACGACCACATGGGCCGTCCGCGCCACAAAGAGTTTACATGCGATCGCTCGGCCGCATGCCATCTGCGCTCCAGGCATCACTGTTCCTCAACAACTGGGCCAACCCAGGAGTTATTCACATAGCAAAGGACAGTACTGCCATCCCGAAGGTCACTCGATGAAGCTGAAAGGGCCGGACAGGCACTTCCCTACATCGTGAAGGACCACCAATGAACGACATGATCACCGTCAGGGGCTTCGTGGCCTCGGACGTGAAGACTTCGACCACCACCCGCGGCACTGCAACAGCAACTTTCCGCCTCGGGACCACCGAGCGCCGCTACGACCGGGCGAGCAACACTTGGGTGGACGGCAACACCAATTGGTAGGCGGTACCATATGGGACTATGACAACATGCGCTGTTTACCTCAGGATCTCCAAGGACAAAGGCCTTGGTACCGCTGACGAAGGCCTAGCCGTAGACCGCCAGCGGAAGGACATTCACAAGCTGCTCCAGTCCAAAGGCTGGACCGTCGGAACTGAATACATGGACAACGACGTATCCGCTTCCGGCAAGGTCAAGCGTCCTGCCTATGAGCGGATGCTGTCCGACTTCGAAGCTGGAGCTATCGACGCCATAGCCGCTTGGGATCTTGACCGGCTATGGCGCGTTCCCATGGAGTTTGAGCACCTTCTGAACCTCTCCGAGAAGCAAGGCCTCAAGCTCGCGACCGTAGGCGGAGACGCTGACCTTGCCACAGATAGCGGCCAACTCTTTGCCCGTATCAAGGTGGCCGTTGCTCAGGCTGAACTCACGCGACGGAGCGCACGCCAAAAGGCCAAGTTCGCACAGGACCGCGAAAACGGCGACCACCATTGGCGCGGACGTAGGCCGTTCGGTCTGGATCTCGACGGCAAGTTAGTTCCGGAGGAAGCTCAAGCTATCCGGGACATTGCGGAAATCATCCTTGACGGAGGAACCCTCACAGCCGGTCTGGATATCCTCCACGCTCGCGGGATCAAGACCACCTTTGATAAGGAATGGAAGCGTCAGCCGCTCCGGCGCACCATGGAGCATCCTCGCTTGGCTGGACTGCTGGAGCACGAAGGCGACCTTATTAAAGGCAACTGGGATGCCGTCCTCGACCGTCAGACTTGGGACGCTGTTGTTGCAGCCCTCAACACCAAGGGACGCCCCAAGCCCAAGCGGACAGAGCATGAGTACTTCCTGTCTGGACTGCTGACCTGTGAGGCCTGTGGCGGCAAGTGCTACGGACGCCAAACCAAGCGGAAGCTCTCCACCGGAGTTACCAAGATTGGCTACATCTACCGTTGTGAGCACAACCACGTCTCCAAGGAACTCAAGAAAACTGACGATCTGGTGATCCTCCAGACGTTGGCCGTACTGCTTAATACGGATAACGCGGAGGTTGAGGCCGACAAGGACTCACTCAAGGAACTCCGGGAGGCACGCGCTCATGAGGTCAAGCGCTGGACTGACTGGCTGGAGGAAGCAGCGGAGGAAGGCCTCAGACCTTCCGAGATCCGCCCAGCCCGTGAGAAGCATGAGGCGAAGCTCAGGGACATAGACGGCAAGATTGCGACCATTGAGAAGGTTTCCTTGGTCCGGTTGCCGACAGTCGATGAACTGGCTGAGGCGACGGAGGATGCAGACGGAGTAATCAAGTACGTCTTCGAGTGGGACGCCCTGAGTCTGGAGAAGCGGAGGCGCTACGTCTCGACGGTCTGGGAGTCAATCACCCTCAAGGCAACGGGACGCGGAGCACGCTGGAGTGACGACAACATAGCCCTTGTACCCCGGAAGCCCGTAGCCGATTTGGTCCAGACCCCACGGCCATGAAATAATACAACCTCGCATGTTGCTTGGCTCAGCCCTCATCCTTTACCGGATGGGGGTTGAGTCGTTTAAAGGAAAGTTTTGTAGTGTACAACGGTTTTGGCTTGACAGATCCGCTCCCGCGTGGATAATGTCGCCCTGCCCGAAAGTTGTGATATAATAGACCTACGAACACAGAAACACAACCCCTAGAGAAAGAAATTTTTATGACCTCACTCACCGAGCTACGCAGACAGCGCAGCTACTCCCAGACCATGTATGCCCGTAAGCAAGAGCGCTACGCCAAGGACCTTGAGAATGCCAAGGCGCACATTGAACACCTAGACCAAGAGATCCAGCAGCTAGAAGATCTGGAGGAAGAGGACGAGCGCCGCAAGGCAACGGTTGAAGCCCTCAGGGACATAGGCCGACGCGCACGCGAGAAGGCACAGGCTAGCGCGTGAAGCGACTAGCAGCCGGAGCGCTGGCGCTGGCCGTACTGGCCGGAGTGACAGCATGTGGACCCTCAGAGGAAGAGAAGCAGCGGCTAGGCAAGTGCGCTCAAGAGTACTTCGACGGCCACTATCGGAAGATCTCCACGGAGGCCGATCTCGACCAGCTCAACAAAGAGATTGAGAAGGCCTGTGGCGTGAACATGCACTACAAGATGCCGTCCAAGTAAACGAAAAGGCCCCCGCCACCTGTGATTAACAGCGGGAGCCTACTCTCGTAATCAACTGAATAAAAATCCAGCTTCACTAATAATTATACCACGGCTTCCGTGGCGGTTGGCTGGAAAAGTCAAGGTCAAAACAAATCAAACGAAAGGCTCACATGAGCGAACTAACAACCAGAAGGAACAGCAATGTCAACCGAAACCACTACCTATAACGACAAGCAACTCAAGCTTATTAACCACCTCCAGCACATGAGCAGTAGCACCGTATGCAACGCTCAGATCTGGAAGTTCAATGGCTTCAACATTCCCGTTGTGCAGACAATGGACGAAGTTCGAAGCCTTGGACTGCAAGGCCTCCCTTCCTACCTCAAGGATGAGATCAGCAACAGCGTCAGCTTCGGTCCGGAACTCCTGTACACCGAGTTTGTACAGGCTCTCACTGAGATCAACAGAGAGCACGCGGCTTCCGTACTGGAAGCTGAAGAGGCCGAAGACCGAGCACGGAACCGCCTCAAGTCCGTTACGGATATGCTCAAGACTCCCGAAATCGATTGGCTTGTTGAGGATAAGATCCACCGCTCCGGCCTCTTCCAAATCTTCGGAGCTTCCTACACCGGCAAGACCCTTCTAGTGCTGGATCTCGTTATGAGCTGGTGCGCTGGCCTCGACCGGTGGCAGGGCTACAAGCTAAACAACGACGGGAAGCCACAGGAAGCCGTCTACGTGGCCGCTGAAGGTGGCGCAGCTCTTTCCGTGCATGTTGACGCTTGGCTCAAGTACCACAAGGACGTAGACCCTTCCCGCCTCAATGGCTTGGTCTTCCTCGACGGCGGCGAAGGTCACCACATGTTCCTAGGTATCGGCAAGGAACAGCCGGAGCCTGAGGATGGGTTTATGCGCCTAGTCCGCGAAATCAACGAAGTGGACATTACTCCCTCGCTGATTGTCTTTGATACTCAAATTGACCTAGCCCCAGGAATCGATGAGAACTCGAATACGGACATGGTTGGAGTACTCCGTGAGGTCAAGCGACTGGGAGACTCCCTAGGCTTTATGGCGATCGTTGTCCACCACACAGGGCACGACGGCAACAAGGCCCGTGGAGCTTCCGGCATGATGGGCAAGTGTGACGTACAGGCCAAGCTCACCAACATCGGTACCGGTAAGGCCAAGCTTGAATGGACCAAGGTCAAAGGCCGTGCGCTTCCTCAGGACACGATCAGCTACCACATTCAGGGATACCGGGAGATCGACGGATTCGACTCTGAAGGCGCTGTATGCGTTCCGTTGTCCAAGCTCCAGCAAGGCATAGCGGAACACGTTGCAGCTCGACCCTCGGAAGATCTCCAGCGCGAAGTAATGAACGCGATCAGTTCCGGTGCTACCTCAGCCCGAGCAATCGCGGATGCCCTTGGAATGAACAAGGATTCCGCCAAGCTCCGTGAGGCTTTGAAGTGGATGCAGGAAGCAACTCAGATCGTAAAGACCGGATCAGGCCCTAAAACTGCCTATTCATTGTCTGCCTTGTCTGTCGCTCCATCCGAGTACTGACAGACACAGACAATACCCAGACATAGGCAGACATTGGATGCCAAACCCTTGCAAATAAAGGGAAGTAGGGCCATTCAATGTCTGCCTCTATGTCTGCCATACATTCAACCGCCTTGTATGTCTTGTCTGGGGGGGCTTTAGCCCCCAGACAACAGACATAGACACAGACAAGCGGACAGAAGACAAGCAAGAAACACCTCACACAGAAGGAATCACCATGGAAACCACAACACCGGAACCAACTCCCATCTTCTGGGATAACTCCCCTGCCGAAGAGATCCGCTACCAGCTCAACAGGAAAGACCTCTACCAGCATCCGACAACGGACGAGTACGGAATGACCTACGCCAAGGAACATGACGGAGAGGCTCTAGTAGTCGTAGGAATCGGGAAGGAAAGCGGATTGCCCGTTGTCCTCTTCCCGGCTGACCACGTAACCCCTGAGACCAACGTCAAGAGCAGACCGGTAGCGGAAGATCTCGACCTCAAGTGCACGGAAGCGGCGGAGCAGAGATGACCATTGCGCTACTCGTAATCGGAACTGTCTTGGTACTGGATAGGTGGCAATCACTGGCCCAATACCGCCGAATCCTTAATGAGAATCGTTCGCATTCCGTGATATAATAGTAGTGTGCGATGGCCCTTTGAATTAACTTTGGGTTGCCCCTGCGATTGAACTTTGGGGGGTTTAAAACAATGGATCTCACAGCCCTTGTCGGACAGGTTCCACCGGAGCTTGTACCGTACGCAATTCTTGCCTTTCTGGTTTGGGAAGTGATCCGCCGAGCGTGGCCTATCAAGACCAATAAGCGCAACAAAGATGACGATGAACCCGGAACACCGGCCACCGTCAGAACCGAAACCCCCGCTATTGGGTAATTAGCTGACAGACCGGAAAGACGGTCCTTTGTACTTTAACGAGAGGCTCCAATGGCGCTATTTATGGATATCAGCAGAGACGACGACGAGACAGTGTTGTCCGTTGTCGTTGGCTGTGATTGCCATAGTGGCGCGAGAGCTATCTACGTAGACCTCAAGGAAGCCCAGCAATGGGCAGTGGAGCACGCTAGGGACGTGCACCCCGGAGGATCAACAGCAGTCCAACAGATAGGCGACCTGAGGCGGACGCGGAAGCCCAAGCCACCGACAGGCCCAAGGGGACAAGTCCAAGACCGGATGCTATCGCTACTGAGGGAACACGGAACACTCTCCACCAAGGAAGTATCCGAGCTGTCAGATAAGCCAATGCCACACGTAAACAGTGCGCTCCGTGAGTTGCAGCGCAAAGGCAAGGTAACCAAGGAACGCAGTACTACCTCACGGCTTATGTACTGGACAGCAGCAGAGGAATTGCTAGAGGCAAGCTAGCGCAGGGCAAGAGGCCCAACCGGAGAGCAACCGGAGAAAGAGCTACTGAGAAAGACGGATAACCCGAGAGGGATACCGCTATGTCAGTACGCCAGTACTCCAGTACCCGCAGTGTTGCAGCACGCAAGGTAGTAGCAGCCATGCTGCCCAGCCCTTGCTCTATCTGTGGCCGAGTAGTCACAGCCGATATGAAGTGGCAGGCCGACCACGTCACACCTCGCGTTGTAGCTGAGGCTCAAGGCTGGACAGCCAGTGAGATCGATAGCCCAAGCAACCTAGCCGGAAGCCATGCGTCATGCAACGTGCGATCAGGCGCGAAGCTTGGCAATCAACTTCGATCCAAGGCACAGACCCCTACCCGCCACGTCCCCAAGGTCAAGCGACCGACGCTGAAGCCTTTTTTGACAGAGATCTCCAATACCCCGGCTGTTGCCCCTCAAATTCTCTCCCCTGAGGCGGCACAGGATGACGCCTAAGACGTACACAGCCGTTCCGCGCTTCCACTCCCCTGTACCCGATTCTGTGGACCTTACAGAGGCACACAAGGCCGCTAACCTCATCAAACTTCCGCTCTTTCCGCAGGGTGAACAGGTGGCCGGCCTGTTGGAAGCCAAGAACGCGGAAGGCCTCCCGCTCTATCCCGAGCTGGTTATCCAGATGGGCCGACGCGCTACCAAGACCTCAAGCATTCAGGCCACACTTCTAGGCCGCTGCTTCTCCATTCCGGAGTATCAAGTAATCTCCACGGCTCAGACTGGAACGCTCTCCCAACAATTCCTAGCCGAGCTTGGAAGCCGGTTGGAGCTGGCGTTTCCGGATGACAAGACAAGGCCCTTCCGCTTCTACAAGTCCAATGGCTCTATCCGCATTGTCTGGGACAACGGATCTGTCTGGCGTGCCGTCAAGCCACAGGCCTCCGCCTTCCGTGGCTCCGCTGCTGACACCATCTTGTTTGATGAGGCAGGAGAATACGACTCCAAAACCACGGAAGATCTCCTAGCCGGAGCCATGCCCGTACTGGCTACTCGTCCCTCCGCTCAGCTCATTGTTACCGGAACCCCTCCACGGACGCGGGAAGGCCTCCTATGGCAGTACCTCACAGCCGGTAGGAAGGGCACGGAAGACCTAGGCATCCTTGATTACTCCATGGAGCCAACCGATGACGCCACAGACGAAGAGCTGTGGAGCAAGGTCTACCCCGGAATCTCATCCGGCCTTGTAGCCGTCAAGTTCCTCCGTAAGGCGCTGGAGACCCAAGGCCTTCTGTCCTTCAGTCGTGAGTTCCTATGCCTAGATCCTGTGGCGTCCTCACTCCGTGCGATCTCAGAAGAGGACTGGGAAGCCGGACAGGTGCCAGAGATGCTGGATCTCCCTGTCGACAACTTCTCTATCGCCTTCGATACGACACCTTCAGGGGATGCCGGAGCCGTTGCAGTGGCCTTCTACACGTCAGACGGGCTTCCACACGTGCAGATTCTTGAGCATAAAGGCGGAATTAACTGGCTCCCTGCCTACATTGGCAAGCTCCTAACCGAGCACAGAGGCGCTGAAATCGGCTTTGACAGCATCGGAAACAACCTCACAGTGTTCCAAACACTGCAAAGGAACCGCCGAATTAGCACGCATAACCTCCGAGCAATGACCATGAAAGAGGTTGCATCCGGAGTTTCGTACATGACAATGCACGTTTCGGACCGCGCTCTAGTGCACGCCAAAGACCCCAGCCTCGATAAGGCAGTAGAGGCCGCAGCATTCCGCTACTCCGGAGACTCCCGCCTGTGGAGCCGTGGAAATTCCAATGAGGACATTAGCCCTCTCATTGCCGCATCTAATGCTCTCTACATTGCCGCTGGAAAGCGTCACAAAGAGCCACGCAAGCGCCGCGAGCTGCTTTCTCTCTAAAGCGTTTCTTGAAATTCGCATGATATAATGGTAGAGAACTACTTGCCATGGTTCTATCCAATGTGTCTGGTGCGGAGAAGGTTCTTTAGTCTAGTCTTTCTCCCTTCTCCGCACCTACTAGGCAAAGCCCACAGAGGCAAATTCAAAGTCAAATTCAAATACAGCAGGACCTAGAGCCAAACAGCTCTAGTTATTTGGTTTGACTTTGGAGCAGTATTGGGCATTTTTGATCGACAGAAGCGCATTGCGGATTACAATCCCGCAACCGGCTTCCCGCAATCCTCACAGGTAACGGGACTTTTCTCCCCGTCTACGCTGGCCCTTGCCCTTTTCCCGGATGTTGACTCATCCCAGTTCCCAGTAGATGCAGCTACAGCACTCACAGCTCCAGCCGTTTACCGTGGCATCCACATTCTTTCTTCCGTAGGCTCACGCCTCCCGCTGACTACCAACACCGGAGATCTCGCTTGGCTCAACACCTCTGAGGGTGCGATCACTCCAGCCAAGCGCACAGCCTCGATTATTCAAGATCTAATTTTCTACAACGAATCTCTTGTTCAGGTTGATCGTGACGCTTCCGGCTTTGTCTCTGGCTACCTACACATTCCACATTCCCTTTGGTCTCTTGACGCACAAGGAAACATCCTTTTAAACGGCAAGAAAGTACCTGCCGAGCAATACGTATACATTCCTGGCCTAATGCCTTTGGGCTTCCTAGAGGCCGCTCGCGACTCAGTACGCCAATACCGAAACATTATGGCAACCGTAAATAACCGCGTTGCCGTTCCGGAGCCTGTTGTGCTCACCAAGGAAACGCAGCCCCTTGAGGCCACTCCTGAAGAGATCGATGAAATGCGCGACCACCTACAGGCCGCACTTACAGGCCGTGGCGGAATGGTTCACGTTCCCTACGGTCTGGACATCGTTGGCTACGGAGCTACGGATTCCACTAATGCGCTCATGCTTGAGGCTCGCGAAGCACTCCGTAAAGACCTTGCCAATTTCCTAGGCATCACGGTTGGCCTCCTAGACGGAACCAATGGCGACTCCAACACCTATAACAACGCCGTCGATGAGCGTAATGAGCTGCTGGAGCTGTCCGTAAAGACCTTCACGGAACCCATTGCAGACCGTCTTTCACAGAATGACGTAACTCCGGAAGGCGTAAAAGTCTCCGTTGATTACTCCTCATTCAAGACCAACGTCAGCCAAGCCAACACAGAAAGCCCCCTAACTGATGGATAAATACACCGTAGTTTGCATTACTGGCGAATGGTATCTTGCCGGATTCGCCGTTGTTAATGCCGAAGAATACTTCTTACTCCCGGAATTCGAGCTTGATTTCGAACTCAATGGTGTTCGATTCAAGGGCACTCACCGAGTGAAGCCGGTGAACGAAGATGCCTGAGGAACCAATTGTAGAGGGCGAAATCCTCGACCATTCCACAGACGCTCCCGAACAAACTCCCGATGCAACAATGCCTTGCCCTATCTGTGGCGGACATTGGGTTTCTTCTCCGGAAGATCCATGCACAGACCCCGTAAGAGGTATCCCGAGTGAGTAAGAAACTTCTAGTTCTACGCAAGGAAGACGGAAGTACATACGTTCCAAACGTGACTTCTGTCTACAAGATGACTCCTGAAATGTATGACGCGATTTGTTCCGTATTTGGGCTTGACGCGGATCTTGTTACTGACATTAAGTTCAGTGGTTTGAATGAAGCTGAAGTAACTCACGCGTTTTTGGATATCGGTTCTGGAGTTCACAAACTAACCGATAAGGAACCCAATGACTGAACGATTTAGTGAAGGTCAGCTTGTCAGCTTCTCCGAGAAGCGCGGAACACTCCGCTACAAGCTCGCCCCATACAACGAAAAGGCACGCGACCGAGACGCCACTTTTGCAGAGGGAAGCATCGACTTCTCCAACGCAGAAGGCGCAATTGTGAACGTTGAGCACGATCAATTCCGCCCAATCGGAAAGCTCTCCCAGCTTGAGAGCAAGCCTGATGGTCTCTACGCCACAGTCACGCTGGCGGACACAACCCTAGGCCGCGACACCTTCACCGAAGCCAAGGAAGGCCTCCGTACGGGGATCTCCATGGAGCTATCGGAAATGACTCCTAGCTCTGGCCTCATCACCAAAGCAACCCTCTCCGGAGCCGGTATTTGCGTCAATCCGGCGCTTGGCTCCGCACGCCTCATCTCTGCCTTCTCTGAGGACTCAGAGCCAGAGGAAGAGATCGAAGAAACCGAAGACACCTCGACCCCGGAAGAACCGGAAGAGGAAGAAACCGCCGAAGCAGACGCAGAGGCAGAAACCGAAAAGGAAGACGATATGTCTGAAAACGCTGCTGTTCCTACAGCTCTTGCCGCTGCTAACAGTGGCGCTAACCTGTCCCTCACTCCGGCCACGATTGCAAAGGCCTACGCAACCAAGGACGAACGCCTTGCTTTCGCTCTTGAGGACGCTGGCCTTGTTGGTCAGGATGCCGCACAGTTTGCCCTCTCTGGCATCACTGGATCTGCTCACACTTCCAACATTGAACAGGCTCAGTGGCTTGGTCAGCTTTGGAGTGGCAAGACCTATAACCGCAAGTACGTCAATCTTGTCTCCACAGGCTCCCTTACCTCTTGGAAGGTTGAAGGCTGGAAGTTCATTACCAAGCCTGTTGTTGGTGACTACGCGGGAGACCTCGCGGATATCCCTTCCAACACCGTAACCACAGAGCACTACTCGGAAGAGGCAGAGCGTCTGGCCGGTGGCTGGAAGCTTGACCGCAAGTACCGCGATTTCGGCAACACCGAATTTATCTCTAGCTTCTTTGCCGCTGCTACTGAGGACTACGCTCGCAAGTCTGACCGTAAGGTTCTGGATTTCATCGTTGCCAACGCTCAGCCCGTAACCGGAACTGTTGTTGCTGACGGAGTCGCCCCGGCTACCGCCAAGATCATCAAGGGTGCTCTCTCCATGGTTGAGTTTGCAGACCCAACCTTTGCCCTCGTTGGCCTCAAGGCTTACGAAGAGATCTTCAACTCCAAGGAAGATGACAAGCTCGCCTTCCTTCAGCAGAGCTTCAGCCTCAACGGCGGCGAAACCCTCATGCCTGTCATCCCTTGCTCCGAGATCGGCGCGAATGATGTCTACGTAGGCGCAAAGGAAGCCATTACGTTCTTCGAGCTTCCGGGAACTCCTATTCAGGTCTCCGCTCTTGACGTTTCCAAGGGTGGCGAAGATGAAGCCCTCTTTGGTTACTACGCGCTCATCCTCAACGACGCTCGCGGACTCAAGAAAGTTTCCTAACTTTTTTTTAAACGCTCGCTTAATGCGAACGATACTCACTCTCATGAAAGGCAGGCGCTATGTCGTACTGGAACTCTGACAACGCGGACCTCATAGCCGCTGAATGGCCGGATTCGGAAGCCCTTGACCCAACGGTCTTGGACAACCTGTTCGAGTCAGCAAACGCTCTATGTGTGGCGTATGCGCCTGCCCTTTCTGAGGGTGCGGCTGTCCCCGCTAACTACCTGTTGGCGGAGATCGTTACCGCTCGCGATATCGCTTCCAAAATGACCGGTGGCAACTCGGAAGAGATTGGCCTCGACGGTCAAGCAATTCCGACAGCTCCGCTTATCTGGCTTGCTCGCGACTTGCTCCGTCCTAAGACCTCTCCGCTAGGGAGGCTCCGCTAATGGCCGGAACAGTACGCGAAACAATCGCGGAGCAGATCAAGGCGGATAGCCCTGAGTACGTCGTAAAGGCGTTCTCAGCGGCTAAGCCGGAGATCAATAAGCCAACGGTCTTTGTGTGGCGCGAAAACCTCACAAACTCCCCTCAGACGGCCTCTGTGACTCATGACCTAAGGGTTGCCCTTATGGTTCCCGGACCTCAGACAGAGGCCAAAGAGAACGAGCTAGAGGATCTTTTACACGCGGTCTTGGTGAGCATCAACTCACTGACCTTCACGCAGTGGGATAACTGCGACCGAGCAACATTCTTCGATAACTGGATTGGCTACGAGATCACCGTAATCGCCAATACAGACAACATTTACAAGCCTTAATTCCTGAAAGGAATATGCAATGCCTTCACTTCCACACAAGGTCACTAATATCTCTGCCGCTACAACTTCTGTATCTGGCATTGAATTCACTGACGCAATCACACTGGTTACCTTCAACCAGACTTCGACCGATACCACTTGGATTCCGATCTCCGGCAACGTCCAGTCCACTACTGGCGTCCCTGTCTGGACTGCAACGGTTGAATTCGGTCAAGACCTCGCAGCAACAACCACGTTCACAAACTTCCTGCTTAACAACCACGGAAAGTCCACAACGATTATCTTCAAGCCTGCCGGTGCTACTCAGGCAGTTACCGCAACAGTTGTCCTCAAGGCTCCTGCTCAGCTTGGAGGCGGAGTTGGTGTTGCAACCTCTTCCGCTGAATTTGCTGTGAATGGTCAGCCAAGCATCACGGTTGGCGCTAGCTAAGAGTGTTTAGCGTAGATCAGTCCCGCCTCCGTGCGGCTAACAAGCGATTCCGCCAGCTACCTAAAGAGGTCAAGAACGATCTCCGCAAGTATCAGCGTGCGGAGGCGGGACCGATCTGGAAATCAGAGGTTGCTTCTCACCTTGGGAAGACCCCTATTTCAGACCGAGTATTCAAGACCGGTAACACGATCAAGGCCGGAGCGGTAATTACCCTCAAGGCCGGTAGCTCCAACAGGAAGCTCTCAGGTGGCGCAACAGCCGCCGAGCTTATCCGTCCTGCCGAATTCGGTAGCAACAGACGCGATAAATACACCAAGTTCTATCGACGCTCACCTAACGGGAATGTCCACACGGTTACCCGCAGGTCTTCCCGTCAACTCCCAAGCCGCAGACGTGGCGGATATGTCGTATATCCAGCCGCAGGAGGCGCAACCAAGCGCATTGTGTCGCTCTCAGTACAAACGATTACCCGCAGTATTTATGACTCCGTAGGAGGTTAGGACCATGGCAGGACGCCCAATTGAAATTCCCATTGCCATTAATGCCGATGGTGTGGACAAAGGCGCAGCCAACGTTTCGGATGCCTTCGACAAGCTGGAGTCTGGACTCGACTCCGTAGCCAAGTCCGGAGACAAGGCCCTGTCACAGGTAGAGGATTCCCTCTCAGGCGTAGACAAGGCCCTGTCTTCCACATCCACGGAAGCCAACGCAGCCGGGGACAAACTGGCCTCCGGCTTCGACGGTGCTAAGTCCTCTATCAAGGACGTAGCAGACGCAGGAGACAAGGCCCTGTCCTCCGTTGCGGACTCTGCCGGTGACCTAGATACGGCTCTGGACAAGACAGCCCGTAGCGCGGACTCTGCCGGTGACAAGCTGGCGGACAGCTTCGATGATGCCAAGTCTGAACTCAAGGACGTAGCCAAGACCGCTGACAAGAGCGGCAAGGACGTTGCGGACGCTTACAGCGACGCGGCAAAGCAGATCGACCGAGACCTTACAAAGGCTCTGGACGAAGTAGCGGACAACGCCAAGAACACCGGCAAGGGACTTGGGGACTCCGTAAAGCGCGGAACTGACAAGGCCGGAGAAGGCTTCTCCGAACTCAAGGATGAATCCAAGTCAACAGCCAAGGAAGCCGCTGCTTCCTTTGGTTCGATTGAGGACTCAGCCGACGCTCTACAGGAGATCCTTGCTAACGCGTTCGTTGGCTTTGGCCCTGCCGGTATGGCTGCTGGTGTCATTGCCGCTGTTGGTATTGGTCTTGCTGTCTCCGCATTGCAGGAGAACGCGGACAAGATCAATGAGAACAAAGAGAAGATGCTCGACCTCGCCCAGACCCTCAAGGACAAGGGTGGAGAGTTCTCCATGGCGGACGCAATTCAAGCCATGGATGACTACGGCTTTGCCATTCAGGACTCTAAAGAGTGGTTTGAGTTCTTCCAGCAAGACGCGATAAGCGGATTCGAGAAGCTACGCGACAACGCCAAGGATGCCGGTATCTCCATTGGTGAGGCCTTCCGTGGACAATTCGGAGAGCTTGAGGATGCCAAGAAAGTCTCTGAGGAACTTACAGGCCGACTGAAAGACCTTGAGCGTCAGACTGAAGCCAATAAGAGCATCAACTACGAATACGGAACCGTACTTGATACGACTGATGAGGCCACCAAGAAACAGATCTCCGGAACTAAGGAACTCTCTGACAAGGTCAAGGACCACATCAAAGAGCTTGAGGCCGCTGCTGAAATTGAGCGCATCCGTAGAGCTGCCATTGAGGGAACCACAGAGGCAACCAAGGAAGACGTTGCAGCCCTTGAGAAGCGCAATCAGACGATACAAGGTGGCGTCACTACAGAGCTGGACTACTGGGACCAAGTAGCCGAAACCTCCAAGATCCTTGAGGAAAACGGAAAGACCCTCGATAAGAACACCCAAGCTGGCCGTGACAATCAGCGCGCTCTTATCGACCAGTCAAACGCTGCTCTTGATATGGCTCAGTCTCAGCTTGACGCGGGAACTTCTGCCGATCAGGTAGCAACCAACCTCACAAATCAGCGTGAGGCAATCCTTCAGCAGATCGACGCTATCACCGGATCTCGTGACGCTTCCGAAAAGCTTGCAGCAGCCATGGGACTTATCCCGAAAGACATCATTACTGAGGTCAAGACAAATGGCGTAGCTGAGACCAAGACCGAAATTGAGGGCATCCCAGCTACTCAGGACACCACAGTAAACGTCTCCCAGACCGGAGCTGAGGAAACCCAAGGCCGCATCAATTCGGTACAGGGCAAAGAGGTTCTTATCCAAGTTGATGACAACTACCAAGCCTCCGAAGTGCAGAAGCGCATTGATGGGATCAAGGGCAAGGAAGTTCTCATTGAAGTTGATGACAACTACCAAGCCAAGGTTGTGCAGGACCGAATCAACGACATTAAGGGAAAGACAGTTTATGTCGATTTGAAGATCGGCAATGAATTTGAGTTCCAACAGAACATTGCTCGACTCACACAGCCAGTAACCAAGACCGTAAATATCGAAACGCGCGGAGGCGTACCGAATGACTAGCATCACAGCCACTCCGGATACAGCTACCGGATCTGTACAACTGAATATCACGCAGAACTCTTCTGTCACGAAGGTAACCCGTTCGGACTCCAACGGTCTTGCTGACGTGCGTATCTCCGCTGGACAGTTCCCCAGCCCTTCCGCTGGAACAACAATCCTCACGGACTACGAAGCTGCCCACGGAAGCAACCTCTACACGGTCTATTGCAACGAGTACGTCACAGCCACTCAGCAAGTGACTAACCCCTCTTTCGAAGTGGACTTCTCCGGCTGGACCCTTGACGGAACCACGGCGGCAACAACAACGTCCTTCCCGCAGATGCTCAAGTCTGGGACTCGCATTGCTCAGATTGTCTCTGACGGAACACGTACCGTTCCCGGCATCTCCGTTATCGGTTCCACCGTGCGCCCTCAGATTGTGGAAGGTCAGTGGATCGGCCTCAAAGCCTTTATGGCAACGGAACAGTCCAACTACCAAACCCGAGTACAGGTGATCTTTAGGGATGCCGCTGGCGCGTCTATCGCTGGATCTTCCTTTGCGTCACCCTTCACGGCATCACCGTTCTACGCTGGCGACTGGCCGCAGGTTGTCGCTCAAGCTCCTGCCGGTGCTGTCTCCGTGGCCCTGTACCTTCAGTACCGCAACGGAGACGATACGGCGAACTTTGTTCCTGCCGGTAAGCGCATGTGGGCGGATGCTGTTGAGGCCTTTGTCGCCGATACCTCCGATGAGGTTCTAGCTCGACTCTCAGAGCCGTACTGGGATGGAGCCACAGCAGACACTTCGAACACGGATTATGCATGGACAGGAACCGCTCACGCGTCCCGCTCCACTCGCACAATCAACGTCACGACGGTTTCCACCACAGCAAACCTCACGCTTGCCAAGCCGTGGCTAATGGTTCCGATTGCTCCGAACTTCTCCGAGACGGCCGAGAGCATCACTGACTACTCCAGTGGCCGCGCTAGCAACTCGACCGTTCACCGAATCATCGGACGTGCGGACCCCATTGTTGTACAGGGCAAGCTAGGTACCCGCACAGGAACCCTTGAAATCTGGACTGACTCCGTGGCTTCCGCTAACAAGCTCGCTCGCGTCTTTGACCGTGGAGAAACAGTCATGCTCAAGCAGCCTGTCAGCGGCCTTGATATGTACTTTGCCGCCGATGATATGGAGGTCTCTCCGTACTCCGTTGAAGGCGTAGACGCTACCCGCTACAAGTTCACCGTGAGGTTTACGGAGGTAAAGCGTCCTACCGGCAACCTGTCCGGTGCTCTTGGCTGGAACTTCGATGCTCTGGCCGCTGCTTACGGAAGCTTCTCAGCCGTCCTCGCTGCTTACCCGACGTTCGATGATCTGACCATCGGAGGTGTCTAGTGGCCGCTGTAACAGCACCTTGGGCACTGGAGGCCGCAGACAGGATTAGGGAGCCTCACAGGCAGGTTCTACGCGCTACTGCTTACCCGGTAACCGGAGATCCCTTTGACTTGGACGTACTGGATGCAAGCGTGACTCTGGATGAGTCTTGGTCACCTCGCATTCAGGCTTCCCTGTCCTGTGAGATCCCGTCAGACAACGCGCTGCTAGCCAAGCTGGACCCTCGCAAGAGAGTCCGCGTGAAGGTCTATGCCGGTTATCAATGGAACTCCGTAAGTGAAGACGTGCAGCTCTTGGCTGACCTCCACTTGAGGAACCGAGATATCAAGCGACCGGACAACACCCTTGAGCTGAAGCTTGCCGGTGATGAGGCCCTAGCTCAGGACTACAAGCGTCAGAGCTGGGACACTCAGCCGCCAGTGACAAACCTCTTGGACTTTGTGACCTACCACAAGGACATTGCCAGCATCCCGGAATCCACTCCGGCTGTGCTCACTGACTTTGTGACGAGCTTTGGAGCGTCCTCGCTTGCCGGAGTGGTGCAAGAGGTAGGCAAGGACTCTTGGAGCCTTCTGGCGGACGCACAGGACCGCGCAGGATGCCGAATCTATGTGGACGGTAACCGCCGTTGGCACATTGAGAAGCTTCCCAAGCTGGGAGTAACCGCGCTCAATCTCACGATTGGGACAGACGGAATCATCACCGAGTCAGCAGCCACCTTGAGCCGTGAGGACTTCAAGAACTCCGTGACGATCAAGTACTCATGGCGCGACGGCTCCGGCAACGATCAGGTGATCTACGGCAACGCTCTTGTGAATGCCGGTGAGTTTGCTACGTCAGCTATCGGCCTCAACACCTATTACCTTGAGCGCTCGATTCCGGCCACACAGGCACAGGCGAACGCAGCAGCGGCAACCGTCCTGACCTCCGTAGGCCGACGCGGCAACAGCTACTCAATTGGAGCTGTAAACGCCTTTTGGATCACTCCCGGCTCCACAGTCACAGCAACCCTGCCGGAAGGCGACCAACGAAAGATGTTGGTTTCCTCCGTCAGCTTCAACTATCCCTCCGGCGATATGAGCCTCAAGCTCCGTCAGCCGGAAGACCTCTCTACAGCAGCAACACCGTAAGGAATCGAAATGCCCACAACTACTACATACGGGATCTCCTACCCGACAGGTACACAGGCCCCTAACGTCCCTCTTGCCATGCAGGCGACCGCTGACAGCGTGGAAGCAGCCCTAGTTACTATCCAGTCCTCCACGTCTTCCAACGTGGCTCTTGGTGGCCTCTACAACCAATACACGTCGTCCGGATCTTACGGACCGCCTAAGTACACGAAGGCCTTCAACAAGACCATCACGACTACGGGCATGATCGGCACAACGGGAACCACAATCACAATGACCGGTGGCACTCAGTACCTCATTGCTACCCTGCCGGTTGGCGTGCGTCCTCCGTATGACATCATCCTTCAGCCCAAGACCGCTACGGCCATGGGCGGAGTCCCTACGCTCTACGTCCGCGCTAATGGTGACGTGCACTTTGAGAACTCAACAACATTCACAAGCCTTGCCAAGGCTAGCTTCTGGATCTCGCTCGACAACATTGCTTGGACTGCCCTCTAGTTCGTAATCCCATTAGGTACCGTCTACTGGTACACCGTGCAGTCATTTCGCTACCTTGCCGGACATGTAGGCTGCAGCGTCAAGAAAGGTCAGAGGGTCCTGGTTGCCGGGAAGCTTCGGCTGAGGCAGTGGGAGCACGAAGGCCGCATTTACCATGTGGCCGAAATTGATGCTGAATCCGTTGGCCACGACCTCATGTGGGGCTCTGCCAACTTCACTCGAATGAACGGCACCTCGGCGGCACCTCTCGAGTCAGCCCCCGTGGCCGAGGGCTCAGGCAATCCACCGGGTGGAAGCGATTGGAATGCCGGTGACGATGACCAAGTGCCCCCGGAAGAGGAATCGGTGCCGGCAGGTCTTGAGGATTCGGAGGGCAACGGCCAGCTCCTGGTCAACACCACAACCGGGGAATTGGTGGGTGCGGGGGTTTGAGAAGCGAGCGGCCGCCGGGAAACCCGCCATAGAGTTGGTGCATGTCCACCGCAGCGCTCGTTGAGTCCATCCGTTCAAAGCTGCGTGCCGGGGGCGACGCCGAGCGCGCACGTGGCGCTCAGGCCTATATGAAATCCGAGATGCCCTCCCTCGGCGTCAGGGTGCCCGAGGTGCGCAGGATCGTCAGGTCGGCGGCCACGGAGTTCCCCCCGACGTCACCGGAAGAGTTGCGAATGGCAACCCTGACGCTCTGGCGGGAGGCCGGGGTTCGGGAAGAACGCTACGCCGCCATTGATCTGACCGGCCTGCGGATGGTCACGGAGGATCTGGCCATGCTGGCGGTCTATGAGGAAATTATCCGGACAGGTGCATGGTGGGACCTTGTGGACGGCGTATCGCATCGGATCTGCGCACTTCTGTTGGCCCACCGGGACATCATGACCCCTCTGCTGCTTCGGTGGGCCTCCGATGCGGACATGTGGATCCGCAGGGCGGCCATCACGGCGCAGTTGGGAGCGAAATCCACAACGGACACCGTGCTGCTGGCTCAAGTAATCTCGGCAAATCTGGCGGACAAGGAGTTCTTCATCCGGAAAGCCATTGGCTGGTCATTGCGCGAGTACAGCAAGACGGATCCGGAGTGGGTCCGCGGCTTCGTCGAAGAAAACCGGGAAGCGTTGAGCCCGTTGTCCAAGCGGGAAGCGACCCGGCTGCTGCTCACTTGACCTGCTGTTCAAATGACGGGACGGTGCCCAGGCTCATCGCGCTTGCGGAACAAGCTCTTGGTCTTCGGGTCCACAAAGATCAGGTAGACGGCGAAGAGGAGCGCGATGATCGCGGCCGCGTTCCTGGCCAGGGTCAGTGCCAGGCCCAGGTCTTCACTTTGCAGGTATGGGAATACGTCCAACTGGTCGGAGATGGCGTACACCATGAAGAACGACACGATGAAGTAGACCGCCTTGACCTGCCAGTCGTTGCGGATGCCAGTAACTGCGAAGAGCGGAATCAACCACACCACGTACCAGGACTGGATCATCGGAGCGAGAATGACGATCGCAGCAAAAGCCAACGTCAATCGACGCATCAGGCGGTCGTAGTCACCGCGGAAGATCTGCCACGCAACGGCGCCGACCATGAGGACCTTCCCGGCGTCGTAAACCCACTTGGCCATGCCCCATCCGTCCAGGCCAAAGACGTTGACTATGGATGCTACAACCAACCCAATCAGTCCTACGGGCGCGTACCAGATCCAGATGCTGCCCGGAGCGGAAAGCCCGTTGATCCAGCCGAACCCAAAGCCATTCACCAGGCTCAGTCCGTACAACAGCCCGAAGCTGATGGCCGCGGTGAGGAACCAATAAAGGAATTTTCGCGGCCAGGACGCCCCTTTGCCCGCCCACAGGAGCCCGATAAACGGCAGGAACACAATGGTGATGGGCTTGACGGAGATCGAGAGAGTGACCAGGACGATGCCAAGGATGACACGGCGGGTGGCGCAGTAATAGAGGCCCGCCAGAGCGAGTCCGATCATGAGGGCATCGTTGTGGACGCTGGCGATGAAGTTGGTCAGGAAGAGCGGATTGGCCGCAGTCAGCCACAGAGCCCGGTGTGGATTGACCCCGTGAAGTTCCGCCAGCTTGGGCACGTAGACAATGCAGAGAACGATCCCCACCAAAGCAACCAGCCGGAACAGCATGATGCTGGCTTCGGGTTGGACATTCGTTACCCAGACAACGAACTGCTCGATCCACAAGAACAACTGCCCGTACGGGACCGGAGCTTCGGTCCACATCTTGTCGGCACCCAATTGGAAGTAATTGGGAAGGGCAGAGATGCCGTTCTTGTACGGGTTCATCCCCTCGACCATCAGACGGCCTTGGCCGATGTAGGCGTAGACATCCCTGCTGAACAAGGGGACCGTGAACATCATCGGCAGACCCCAGGCCACCACTGCCTGCAGCGTTGCTTTCCTGGCCTCCAGACCCCAGACGCGCACTCGTTGGCCCAAGCGCAGCCAGGCCCGGACCAACAGCATCCCGCCGATGGCCAAAAGAACGATGGAGAGTGCGACACCAGCGCCCTCGGTCCGCATCCAAATGAAGAGCGGCAACCGCCGGAGTTCGGACACCGGCGCCAGCCAACCGACACCCAGGGAACCGAACACCATGAACATCGAACCGATGAAACCGGCGATCAGCGGCGAACGCGCGTTATCCACCTCGCTGGTTGCAGCATCCGCCGTCGGCGCTGCTGTCCCTGCCTTCTGGGCGGCGGGTACGGGCACCGTCATGTAGTCGTCATCCAATCGTTCGCCCGGTAATTTCGGGACAAAAGTTCTGCGTCTTCGGGGCTTCAGCAGCAGGAAGAAACGACACTGCTGCGCTCAAAAATCGTACCATCGGAGCACTTGGAACAGCCGGAAGGATAGGCTAGGCGCGTGCCTATTACTAATGAACGCATCGTCTGGATCGACTGCGAAATGACCGGTCTTGACCTCAAGAACGACGCCTTGATCGAAGTGGCCGCCTTGGTCACGGACTCCGAGCTCAACATCCTGGGTGACGGCGTCGACGTCGTCATCAAGCCCGACGATGCCGCGCTGGAACAAATGAACGATTTCGTTCGCGACATGCATACTCGGTCCAAGCTCCTGGATGAACTCCCGTTCGGAAAGACGATGGCCGAGGCCGAAGCCCAGGTTCTGGAATACATCGAGAAATGGGTTCCGGATCCCCGCAAGGCCCCCCTGGGTGGCAACTCCGTGGGAACTGACCGCATGTTCCTGGCCCGGGACATGCCGAACATTGTTGAGCACCTGCATTACCGCGTTATTGATGTCAGCACCATCAAGGAGCTTTCACGGCGATGGTTCCCGCGGGCCTACTTCCAGTCGCCGGCAAAGCATGGTGGCCATCGCGCCCTGGGTGACATCAAGGACTCCATTGACGAGCTCCGCTACTACCGCGAGGCCGTCTTTGTTCCAGCACCGGGTCCCGATACGGCCACAGCCCAGCGCATTTCCAAGGAGATCATGGCCACTGCCGAAACCCTTGGATCCAGCGAGACGGTGTGATCTGCGCCATTTTTGAAGGTTTTTTCGCAAAAACCGGCAAAAGTGGACTTTGCACCCCAAAACAGCAGGTAAGCTATTTGTCGTTGCCTTCGAGGAAAGCCGGTCAAACGGACTGACCACGGAAGGCACATGGTGGGCTTAGCTCAGTTGGCAGAGCGCCTGGTTGTGGTCCAGGAGGTCGCGGGTTCAACCCCCGTAGCTCACCCCACCGAGATTGGCTGCAGAGCCGGTTTCCACAAAGGCCGCACCGGTTATCCGGTGCGGCCTTTGCTTTTAACCCGGATCCGGAACATCCCGGACCCCAGCGATCACCAGAGGAAGAACCGACATGACCGTCCTGCCAGTCACCATATGGGGCGAACCCGTCTTGCACCGCCGGGCAAGCGAAGTGGAAGTCTTCGACGACGAACTGCGCGCCTTGATTGCGGACATGTTCGAGACCAATGACGCCGCGAACGGCGTCGGGCTTGCCGCTCCCCAGGTCGGCGTAGGCAAACGCATCTTCGTCTACAAGTACGACAACGACGACGACGTCCCACCGCAGGGCGTAGTGGTCAATCCCGTACTGACCCTGTCCAAAGTCTCAGGTGCCCTTCCCGATCCCGACGAAGACGTTGAAGGCTGCTTGTCCTTCCCTGGCGAGTACTACCCGTTGCAGCGCGCCGAATGGACACGGGTCCAAGGCTTTGATGGCGATGGCAACCCCGTGGAATTCGAAGCGACCGGCTGGTTCGCCCGGATCATTCAACACGAGTTCGATCACCTGGATGGCAAGCTCTACGTCAACCGCCTGGTGGACCGCTACTCGAAAAAGGCCATGAAGCAAGCCAAGAAGAACGGCTGGGGCGTGCCCGGCCTGACCTGGATGCCCGGCGTCGACCCTGATCCGTTCGGACACTGACCCATGACCGCCGGCACCCACAACGAGCTCTTTACGCTCCTGGACATCAGCGCCGAGGATGCGCCGGAGTGTGCACGTCTGCTGTCCACCCCTCCTGACACCGGCGTGACGCAAGCCCTGGATGCCATGACAGCGCGGTTGGGCACCTTTCCATTGGAAAGCATCAAGGCAGAGGACGCTTCGGAGGCGACCTGGATCGAAGCACTCCTGCGCTTCGCCCCCACCGTCCATGCCTACCACGTGGCGTTGGGCATCAGCCCTGCCGTTTCCGCGGCGTCACTGGCCGATGTGGGCTTGCAGCTGCGGATCAACCGACGGGTTCACGGCCGGTTCGGATTGGATACGTGGGGTTGGCTGACGCTGCATATGGCCGGCAACCTCTTCCGGCTTGGCAGGCTGCAGTTCCACCTCGTCCCGGCCGACGGTGCTGCTTCGGGCTGGGTGTTGGGTGTGCATATCCCGGAGGACGGCGGCCTCTCCCCTGCCCTGGTGGACGAGAGTTTCGCCGAAGCCCGCGCCTTTTTCCCGCATCACTTTCCCGACAAGCCCGCAACAGTGGCCACCTGCGATTCATGGATGTTGGATCCGTATCTTTCGGAGCGGCTCCCGAACAGCAACATCGCCTCATTTGCGCGGCGGTTCACGGTTGACCGCTGCACCGATGCACCAACCGACGCTGTCTACTTCACCTTCCGTCAGCGGGGCTTGGAGAACCTGGACAAGCTCCCCCGGGAAACGTCCCTCCAGCGGGTGGTGCTGGAGCGGATTGACGACGGCGGCACCTGGCAGCTGGGGCACGGTCACCTGGCGCTGTAGATCGTTTGCTGTCCGGGGCAGGACGAGAGCACGCCCTTCATGGCATCCTTCTCGGCCTGGGTAACCCACAGGTGGTAAGCGGTCTTGACAGAAATTTGCCGGGCGACATAGTGGCAGCGGAAGTTCTTGTTCGCGGGGAGCCACGTGGCGGCATCCCCCGCCCCCTTCTTGACGTTTGCCGGCCCATCGGCGGCAATCAGATTCAGGGGGTCGTTGGCGAGGGTTTGCCGCTGCTGGACGGTCAGCTGCTGGGCCCCTTTCTGCCAGGCGTCGGCAAGGGCCACCACGTGGTCAATTTGAACGGCTGAGCTGGTGTCCTGTCCCCGTGTGAAGGACACTGGCCGCCCCGTGTAGGGTTCGTTCAGCATGCCGGAGGCTACCCTGCAGGAGGAACCTTCGGTAAACGTGACCGCCGTCAGGTCGCGCCTGAGGATGTCGTTCCTGGTGTCGCAGCCGTTACGGTCCGCATCGGCCCAGGCCTGCCCGAACGCGGCCCTGTCGTAGTCCGATTTCGCAGCCCGGCCTTTGACCGGAAGGCGCTCCAGGGCGTCTGCAGCTTTTTCAGGGGCTACCGCTGCTGCACCGCGGACAGGTTTCATCCACTCGGGGTTGAAGACTGGAGCTTCACTCGGTCCGGACTGCGCAGGTTGGGCTGCATCGAACTGGCCGGCGGTGAAGAACCAGGACAACCCGGCAACGATGGTGGCAGCAGCCAGGGCCAGAACCGCCCATGCTTGGCGTGACCGACGTCGGGCGCGTTTGTAGGCGGACCAGGTGATGCTCAAGGGACTCCATCCAGTGGGGCAGGGTGTGTCCTACGAGCGTATGGCAAGGCCCCGACAGTCAGAGTCGGTATCCACAGTGTGTAGGAGAAGTCACACCGCACTGTGGCTGAAAGCAGGGTCCTTTATTGCTCGCGCATCACGCGTTGAAGGTCCTCGGCAGCCACGTCCAGGAGTCCGCGCAGTTGCTGCACGCGCTCGTCGGAGACATCTCCGGCAGCGTTGGCCGCGACCGCTTGGTCCAAGAGTTTCTGGGCTTGCTTATGGTTGGCCTTGGCGACGTCCAAGGCATGTTCGAGCGTGGTCTCATGTTCGATGGTTGATTCGTTGTCCATGAGTGCCATTGTGCTCAGGTTTCCCGGCCGATTCCAGTGACCCGGCCGGGAAACCCGTGAGAACCGCTTGGGTATCAGGCGTCAGCAGTTTCCAGTACAGCAATCGGTGCGATGACGTCCTTGGCGGGGAACGACGGCGGGTTCACGCCTGCCATTTCTTCCATGACGCGGACAACCTGGCAGGAGTAGCCAAACTCGTTGTCGTACCAGACGTACAGCACGAGGTTCTTGTCGTTGGAGATGGTCGCGAGTCCGTCAACGATGCCGGCCCGGCGGGATCCAACGAAGTCGGTGGAGACCACGTCAGGGGAATCGATGTAGTCGATCTGCTTGCGGAGATCGGAGTGGAGGGACATTTCGCGGAGGAAGTCGTTGACTTCCTCACGCGTGGTGCCGTTCTCAAGGTTGAGGTTGAGGATGGCCATGGAAACATCGGGCGTGGGTACGCGGATGGCGTTGCCCGTGAGCTTTCCCTGAAGTTCGGGAAGGGCCTTGGCGACAGCCTTTGCAGCGCCGGTCTCGGTGATCACCATGTTCAGTGCGGCCGAGCGTCCACGGCGGTCACCCTTGTGGAAGTTGTCGATCAGGTTCTGGTCATTCGTGAACGAGTGGACCGTTTCGACGTGGCCGTGGATGATGCCGAACTTGTCGTTGATGGCCTTCAGCACAGGGGTGATGGCATTGGTGGTGCAGGACGCCGCGGTGACGATCTTGTCGTCGTCGTTGATGTCGCGGTGGTTGATGCCGTGGACGATGTTCTTGAGGTCGCCCTTGCCCGGTGCCGTCAGCAGGACGCGGGCAACGCCCTTGCTCTGCAGGTGCTGGGAGAGGCCGTCGGCGTCGCGCCAACGCCCCGTGTTGTCGACAACCAGCGCATCCTTGATGCCGTACGCGGTGTAGTCGACGGTCGCGGGGTTGTCCGAGTAGATGACCTGGATCTGGACGCCGTTGGCCGTGATGGTGTTGGCTTCCTCATCCACGCGGATGGTGCCTTCGAAGGAGCCGTGGACGGAGTCGCGGCGCAGCAGGCTGGCACGCTTGACGAGGTCGTTGTCTGCACCCTTGCGAACCACGATGGCGCGCAGGCGGAGGCCGTGGCCGCCACCAGCCTTTTCGATCAAGAGGCGGGCCAGCAGGCGGCCGATGCGCCCAAAACCGTAAAGAACGACGTCGGTGCTGGTGCGGTCGTCAGCTCCGCGCCTGCCCACGATCTCGGCCAATTCGGACCGCAAGTACTCGTCCAGAGAGGCGCCATTGCCTTCTGCCCGGTACTTCTCCGTCAAGCGTGCGATATCGATGGCTGCGGCACCGAGTTCAAGCTCAGAGAGGGCGTTGAGAAGGGGTGCGGTCTCTTCGAGCAGGAGCTCGTGGTTGCTCATCCGGCGTGCAAAGCGGTGGGCCTTGAGGATGTTCATGGTGGACTTGTTGATCAAGCTCCGGCCGTGGATGCTGGTGACCACGTTGTTTTCCCGGTACAACCGGCCGATCACCGGAATCATGGCCTCGGCGAGAGCCTCCCGGCCCATCCACTTATCAAGACAAGAATCTGACGTCTGGCTCACAGAACTACCTTCCTTGGGTCAACCACATACGTCCTCGTATGCAGATGGCAGCGGCCGCCCGGAGTTAGTCCTGCGGCACATGCGCCAGCGGGCTTCGGTCCACCCACAGCGCCTTGAACGAGAGCAAAGAAAATCCGCCGGCTGCGAACGCAGTCCCGGCGGCAGAACATCTACGTTCAGTAACCATTCTAGGCGGGAAGGGCGGGGCATAGTCGTCCCGAAGGCGTGAAATCACTCACACGCCCGTGATCCCGGCAGTCATAAATGGATGGGTTGACCGATACGCCGGGTTCTGTCATCCCCCATCGTTGCCGACAAGGGAGTGGCGGCCATCCATCTACGAACGCCGTTGCCGACGCCCTCCAGCGGCCTACCCGGACACTCGGGCGAGCAGCCCTCGAACGTGTCCTGTCTGGCCTTGCTCCGGGTGGGGTTTACCTAGCCTCCCCGGTCACCCGGAGAGCTGGTGGTCTCTTACACCACCGTTTCACCCTTACCTGCTGCAACCGGTGCAATACCGGAAACGCAGGCGGTCTGTTCTCTGTGGCACTGGCCTGCGGGTTACCCCGAGTGGGCGTTACCCACCACCCTGCTCTGCGGAGCCCGGACGTTCCTCGAGCCACTTTCGTGACGCGCGGCCGCCTGGTCAACCCATCCGCCGTACAGTCTACCGGCGTCCAAGGCGGCCCGAGTCACCGGTAATATCGACTGGTGCTGATTCTCCTTCCGCCTTCAGAAGGCAAGACCCCCGCCACCAAAGGCCCCGCCATTGACTGGGAGTCATTGAGCTTTCCGGAACTGAACCCGTATCGGGCGAAGGTCCTCGAAGCCTTGGGAACAGTGAGCACGCACGAGGACGCCCTTGCGTTGCTGGGCGTCGGCGCCTCCTTGCGTGACGACGTCGAGCGCAATACCCGCCTCCACGCCGAACCGGCGGCCCCCGCGCACCAGGTCTACTCCGGCGTCTTGTACGACGCCCTGGGCTTCAAGAGCATGACCCCGGCACAGCGGCGCAAGGCCACAGAATCCATCCTTGTCGTCTCGGCGCTCTGGGGCGCCATCGGCTTCGGCGACCACGTGCCGGCCTACCGCCTGTCCATGGGAACCGCACTGCCCGACGTCGGACGCCTCGCCTCCTACTGGAAGCCGCAGCTTAACGCCGCCCTGGCCAAACGCTCGGAAGGAGAGCTGCTTATCGACTGCCGCTCGAGCACCTACGCCGCGGCGTGGGCTCCCCCGGCCGAGCAGACGGTCACCGTCAACGTGTTCAACGAGGCCAACGGCAAGCGCACGGTGGTGAGCCACTTTGCCAAGCACACCCGTGGTGAACTGGCCAGGCATCTGCTGACGAGGCGTGGCAAGGCGCCGGCAACTCCCCAACAGCTCCTGAAAGCATCCAGTGAGCACTGGACCACCGAACTCGTTGAGGGCACCGCCCGCAAACCGCACGCGCTGAACATCATCCTGACGGGCTAAGCCCCGGATCCGCAGCCGAGGTCAGTTCCACTCCGCCGATCGAACCAGGATCACGCCGGAGTCCGGGCAGAAAACGATGTCGTCTTCGGCGGCGGCCTTGACCTCGGCGAGGTCGCCGGGGCTGAGCATCATCCCCGAGCCTTCGGACTTGCCGTGGAACAGCCGGGCAGCGCCGACGCCCCGCTTGGCGATGGTCTTTTCGTAGACCGCGAGCATCCCTGCATCCAAGGCCTCGGCAAAGGCTGCCCGCTGTCCGCGGACCACCGTTTCCTCAGCAGCGATCTCTGCGATAGCTTCATCCAGCTCCGCACGGATGCTCCCGAAGGAGCCCTGGATGTCATCGACGATGGCCTGCTGGGCAGCTTGGCGTTCGCGCAGGGTGTCCAGGCGCTCCAGGATTTCCAGTTCAACGTCTTCGAGGTCCGATCGGCGCTTGGACAACGAGGCAATGTCGTTCTGCAGCGCCACCAGGTCCTTGGACAGGCCGGTCCCGCTGTTGAGCCTGGTTTCGTCGCGCTCGATGCGGGAGGCAACCTGTTCGACGTCGGCTTCCGCCCGGCGGAGTTCGGCTTCAGCGTCGTGGACGGCTACTTTGGCAGCCCCCAGTTCACCGTTGGCCACCGCGAGGGCATCGGTCAGGTCAGTAATGCGGGGATCGTTTTCCAACACTTTCCGGCGGCCGGCCAGCGACTTGAGCTTGGCATCCAGTCCCTGCAGTTCAAGCAATTTCAATTGTTCTGCCGGTGCTGCTTTTGCCACGCTTACCTCCGCTTGTCGCCGCCGGTCCTGGAGATCAGTTCCGGATCTTTCCTAGACTCTAGTCGCCGCCAGGAGTCAGTATGAAGTCCCAAGGGTCGCTGTTGGTGCTGCTGACGCGGATGTCGACGTCGTAGCCTTGGTCCGCGAGGACATTGCCCAATGCTTCGGCGGCAGCCGGGAGCCACAGCCATTCACTGGCAAAATGCGAAACGTCAATCAGGTAGGGACGGCCGTTGGTGGCGCCTTCCCGCGCTTCCGAAGCCGGATGGTGCCTCATGTCTGCCGTGACGTAAACGTCGGCGTGGTTGGCCCGGACGGCGTCGAACAGGCTGTCTCCGGCGCCCCCGCAGACCGCCACGCGCCGCACAAGACCGTCCTTGTCACCGGCCACCCGCACACCGCCGGCAACGGCCGGGAGCATTTCAAAGACGCGTGCTGCAAAGTCACCCAGGGTTTCAAGCTCCGGAAGATCGCCCACCCTGCCGATTCCTTCCTCAGGCAATCCGTTGGATGCGGCTGTCAGCGGCGCGACGTTCTCCAGCCCGAAGGCGTCGGCGAGCACGTCCGACACTCCACCGACGGCTGAGTCACCATTCGTATGCACTGTCAGCAGGCCGGTGCCCGCTTCAATCAACCGGTGAACGGCAAGGCCCTTGGCCGTTGTTGCCGCCACCGAATTCACGCCTTTGAGCAGCAAGGGGTGGTGGGTGATGAGCAGTTCGGCGCCCCATTCGATGGCTTCGTCAATGACAGCCAGGGTGGGGTCCACGGCGAACAGTACTTTGGTCACCGGAACCGTGGGCCGCCCGACCACCAGACCGACTTCGTCCCAATCCTCGGCCAGCGACTCGGGCCAGAGCTCTTCTACAGCCAACAACACCTGGCCGAGGCTGGGTTCGGCGCTGGCTCCCTCTGTTTCGTCGTGTTCTGTTTCGTCCTCTTCGACGGAATCCGCATCAGAAATGCCAGTGTTTACTGCTTCCATGTTTCTATTCTTCACTACCGTGCCGGATCAGGCAGTCCTTGCCGCCGGGTATCTGCCGGGAGCCGTAATTCTCCCGTAAGGTGAAACGGGAATCATCAGGACTTCCCAACCATTGAAGAGAACATGAAAACTTTCGTACTTGGCGGCGGCTGCTTCTGGTGCCTCGACGCCGTTTACCAGAAGACCCGTGGCGTCAGCTCGGTGGTCTCCGGCTACACCGGGGGCCACGTCCGCAATCCCGACTACTACGAGGTATGCTCCGGAACCACGGGCCACGCGGAGGTCGTTGCAGTGACCTTTGACGAAACCGTGGTTCCCGAGGACGTCATTCTGGACATGTTCTTTGCCCTCCACGACCCCACCACGTTGAACCGCCAGGGCTACGACGTCGGAACCCAGTACCGGTCATCCATGTTCTACACCACCACGGAAGAGAAGGTGCTGTTCGAGGAAGCCATCGAACGCGCCCAGGCCCTCTGGTCCGATCCGATTGTGACTGAGGTGGTCCCCCTCCCGGACTTCTACGAGGCCGAGGAAGTTCACCAGAATTACTATGCGAAGTTCCCTTACCAGGGGTATTGCCAGGTGATCATTAATCCCAAGCTGGCCAAGGCGAGGAAATATTACTCTGCATGGCTTACTGCTTAGCAAGGTTTCGTTCTCGCTGGTTAGGCTGACCTCAGCATTCCCTCTTCAGAGATAGGCGTAAATTTTCATGGCAAGGATCTACGACGACGTCACCCAGCTGGTCGGCCGCACTCCGCTGGTTCGGTTGAACCGGCTGACCGAGGGCCTGGGCGCCCAGGTTGCGGTCAAGCTCGAGTTCTACAACCCGGCCAACAGCGTCAAGGACCGCATCGGCGTGGCCATCGTTGACGCTGCGGAAAAGTCCGGTGCCTTGAAGCCCGGCGGAACGATCGTTGAGGGCACCTCCGGCAACACCGGTATCGCACTGGCCCTGGTCGGTGCTGCCCGCGGTTACAAGGTCATCTTGACCATGCCTGAAACGATGTCCACCGAGCGTCGCGTCATGCTGCGCGCCTACGGTGCCGAGATCGTCCTCACCCCCGGCTCCGAAGGCATGCGCGGCGCTGTCGAGAAGGCCCAGGAAATCGTCGCCACCACGGAAAACGCCATCTGGGCACAGCAGTTCGCCAACGAGGCAAACCCGGCAATCCACCGTGCCACCACGGCTGAGGAAGTCTGGGAAGACACCGACGGCGAAGTGGACATCTTCGTTGCAGGCGTCGGCACCGGCGGCACCGTCACCGGCGTCGGCCAGGTCCTCAAGGAACGCAAGCCCGGCGTGCAGATTGTTGCTGTCGAACCGAAAGACTCGGCCATCCTCAACGGCGGAGCCCCCGGGCCCCACAAGATCCAGGGAATCGGCGCCAACTTTGTCCCCGAAATCCTGGACACCAACGTCTACGACGAGGTCCTGGATGCCACGCTCGAAGATTCCGTCCGCGTCGCCCGTGACCTCGGTGCCCGCGAAGGTATCCTCGGTGGCATTTCTTCCGGTGCCATCGTGTGGGGCGCCCTGGAACTGGCCAAGCGTCCGGAGAACGCCGGCAAGCTGATCGTTGCTGTCGTCTGTGACTTTGGAGAGCGCTACATCTCCACCGTGCTGTTCGATGACATCCGCAGCTAACACAACGCCTGCATTCCTTCATTTCCTGTAGAAAGGTCTTTGTGAGCTTCTTCGCAAGACTTAAGGAAGACCTCGACGCCGCCCGGTCCCACGACCCGGCGGCGCGAGGTTCTTTCGAGAACTTTTTCGCATACTCCGGCTTGCATGCCATTTGGGCGCACCGTGTCACCCATAAGCTCTGGCAAAACCCGGCGCTGAGGTTTCCCGCGCGCCTGATTTCGCAGCTCGCCAGGTTCCTGACCGGCATCGAAATCCACCCCGGCGCCACGATTGGCCGCAGGTTCTTCATCGACCACGGGATGGGCGTCGTCATCGGTGAGACGTCCGAGATCGGCGACGACGTGATGATCTATCACGGTGTCACCCTCGGCGGCCGTTCATTGGCCAAGGTCAAGCGCCACCCCACCATTGGTGACCGCGTCACGATCGGTGCCGGCGCAAAGGTTCTGGGCCCCATCACCATCGGAGCGGACAGCGCAGTCGGGGCAAATGCAGTGGTGGTCAAGGACGCTCCCCCGGAGTCAATCATCACGGGCATCCCGGCGACGTGGCGGCACCGCGATGCCCGGTCCGAGACCAAACCCGCCGTGGATCCGGCAGAGTACTACATCGAATACCGGATCTAGCCGGCCAACCTCTTATAGAAGTTCAGGAAGACGGCGTCAAACACGCGGTCCGGCAGAATCCTTCTCATGGCCAGAACGCCCCAGGCACCCCTACCCACCGGGTAGCGGGTACCGGGGCGTTTCGCCGTTGCAGCACGAACCATGGTCTTGGCCACCGCCTGCGCCGGGGTGGAGAGGACGTGCCCTTGGCCGGACGTCGACGCCAGGGCTGCCGCCACCATGTGCGCCTGATCGGCATACGGACCGTCGCCCGAAGTGGCCAGCAAGCCCTCGCCCGCTATGGTTCCCCACTCGGTGTCGGTACCCGAAGGTTCAATGATTACGACGTCGATGCCGTGCGGTTTCAGTTCCAGGCGCAGCGAGTCGCTGATGCCCTCAACTGCGAACTTGGTGCCGTGATACCAGGCGCCGAGGGGCTCGTAGATCTTCCCTCCGATGGACGTGACGTTGATGATCCGGCCTGTCCGGGCACTCCGCATCCCGGGGATCACCAACTGGGTCATCCTCGCAAGCCCCATGACATTGACGTCGAACTGCCGCCGACCCTCGGCCAAAGGGACTTCCTCAAGTGAGCCATAGGATCCATAACCGGCATTGTTGACCAGGACATCGACGTGCCCATGGACAGCTTCCACCTCGGCTACCGCCAGGGTCATTGACTCCTCTGAAGTCACATCCAGCGACACCACGAAAATGCCGTGTTCCTTGAGCGGCTCCATCAACTCAACCCTGCGCGCCCCTGCGTAGACGGTGAAGCCCGCGGCATTCAGGGCCAAGGCTGTTTCGAAGCCGATTCCTGTGGAAGCTCCCGTGACCAGCGCGACGCGGGGTGCCATGGCATCATTCCTTTGCTGGCGGCCTCGACACCGGACGGGAACTCCGTACGGCAAAGGCCGGCCCCTCCCAGCCTAATGGGGAGGACCCGGCCTTTGCAGTTGGTGGTGCTAGTGGGTGTCGACTGCCGAGATCTCGGACTTGTCTTCGCCCCAGAGGGTGTGGAACGTTCCTTCGGTGTCCACGCGGCCGTAGGTGTGTGCGCCGAAGAGATCGCGCTGGCCCTGGATCAGGGCAGCGGCAACGCGCTTGCGGCGGAGGCCGTCGTAGTACGCCAGCGACGAGGAGAAGACCGGTACCGGAATACCGAGCTGCACGGCGGTAGCGACAACGCGGCGCCAGGCCGGGAGAGCCTCTGCAATGGCTTTGGTGAAGGCCGGAGCGAACAGCAGGTTGGCGGGCTTCTCGTCGGCTGCGTAGGCCTTGGTGATGTCCTTGAGCAGTTCGGCACGGATGATGCAGCCTGCGCGCCACAAGGAAGCGATCTCGTCCAGCTTGAGGTCCCAGCCGTACTCCTTGGCAGCGGAGGTCAGCATGTCCAGGCCCTGGGCATAGGAGACCAGCTTGGAGGCGTACAGCGCCTGACGGACATCCTCAACGAACGTTTCCGGGATCTCCACGGAAGCCTCTTCGCCAGCCAGCAGTTCCTGACCGAGCTTGCGCTGCTCGGTCTGGGAGGACAGCGCGCGGGCGAACACAGACTCAGCGATGCCCGAGACAGGCGATCCGAGTTCAAGGGCGGAGATGACGGTCCAGCGGCCGGTACCCTTCTGGCCGGCGGCGTCAACAACGACATCCACGAAGGGCTTGCCCGTCTTGGCGTCAACGTGGCCGAGGACCTCGGCGGAGATTTCGATCAGGAAGGAGGACAGATCGCCCTTGTTCCATTCTGCGAAGATCTTGGACTGCTCGGCCGGCTCGATGCCAGCGCCGGAGCGGAGGAGGTCGAAGGCCTCGCCGATGACCTGCATGTCGGCGTATTCAATGCCGTTGTGGACCATCTTGACGAAGTGGCCGGCGCCGTCGGTGCCGATCCATGCGCAGCAGGGCTCGCCGTCGACCTTGGCGGAGATCTTCTCCAGCAGCGGGCCGAGGGCGTCGTAGGACTCGCGGGAGCCACCGGGCATGATGGACGGGCCGTTCAGTGCGCCCTCTTCGCCACCGGAGACACCGACGCCTACGAAGTGAAGGTCCTTCTTGGCCAGCGCGGCTTCCCGGCGGCGGGTGTCCTCGTAGTGCGAGTTTCCGGCGTCGATGATGATGTCACCAGCTTCAAGCAGCGGTTCCAGCTGCTCGATCACGTTGTCGACGGGGGCGCCTGCCTTGACCATGATGAGGACGCGGCGGGGCTTTTCGAGGGAGTCGACCAGTTCCTGCAGCGTTTCCGTGCGGATGAAGTCGCCTTCCGAGCCGTGCTTTTCCAACAGGGCGTCGGTCTTTTCCACGGAGCGGTTGTGGAGAGCCACGGTGAAGCCGTTGCGTGCGAGGTTGCGGGCCAGGTTGGCGCCCATCACCGCAAGGCCGGTGACACCGATGTGTGCTGACATCAAAACTCCAATTCGTTCGTGTACAAACAGTCCCAACGTACCCTCAGCGGACACGCAGGAAGCGATTTCAAAACCAGGGGCTGAAATAAACCATACGTATTAAAACCTTGGGCGGGAAAGCGGCGCCCACGTTGTGGAAGCTGCCGCGTCATAAACAGTCTATGATGTCCGCGCCCCGACACGACGGCCCGGGACAACCGCCGGGCACCACTGCCCGCACCTGGACCTGCCCGCGCCATTATGCTTACCTCTATGTCAACGAGCCTTCACCACCGCGCCATTGAGCATTTGGGAACCCGGATTGTGGGTGGCGCGCTTCCCTCGGGCCACGTGATGTTGGCTGAGCACCTGGAAGATGAACTCAACGTCTCACGGTCCGTGGTGCGTGAAGCCGTGCGTGTCCTCCAATCACTCGGGCTCGTGGAAACCATCAAGCGGGTTGGCATCCGGGTCCTGCCCGCACATCGCTGGAATCCCTTCGATCCTTTGGTCATTCGGTGGCGGTTGGCCGGCGACGGCCGTGGCGCGCAGTTGCGGTCGTTGGCCGAGTTGCGTTCCGCCGTCGAACCCGTAGCTGCCGAGCTTGCCGCAGGCAATGCGCCCGAGAGCCTCCGGCAGGAGCTGGTGGGTATCTCGCTGGCGATGAAACAGGCGGGCGACGCCGGGGACATGGCAACGTTCCTTGACCTCGATATCCGCTTCCACGCCCTGGTGCTGTCCGGTTCGGGCAACGAAATGTTCGCCAACCTGATCGGGCAAGTCACCGAAACCCTCACGGGCCGGACCGTTCATGGCCTGATGCCGGAGCATCCACAAAAGGAAGCGCTCCAGTGGCACATGGACGTGGCTCATGCGATTGATGCCGGCGATGGCACCTTGGCCCGTGAGGCAGCGGCCAAGATCATGCGGCAGACGATCGCGGAGCTGGCACCCAGTTGGGACGACCAGCCCCGCGTCTTCGTCCCTGTCGCACAGAAACCGGCTACTCCCGGAAGCTAAGCAACACCTTGCCGGACTCGGCGGAGTTCCTGGCAACCTCGAACGCCTCCAGGCCGTGGGCGAGGTCGAATTCATGCGTCACCACGGGATCCGCGTACAGGGAGCCGTCGGCAAGTGCCGCGATGACGTCGTCGATCTCGTTATTGAAACGGAACGAGCCCAGCAACTCCAGTTCCCGCGTGATGGCCAGGGAGATGAACACCGGCTGCGGTCCGGACGGCAGCAGCCCCACCATCACCACTTTGCCACCGCGCGTGGCACCTTTGATGGCGGAGGCAAGGCCGTAGTGGCTGCCTGAGGATTCAATGACGACGTCGGCGTCCACCGCCGCGATAGCTTCCGCATCGTCCCCCTTGAGGACGACGTCGGCACCAACAGACCGGGCGATCTCCAACGGCTTGTCATGCATGTCGACGGCGACGATCCGGGCCGCGCCGGCACGTTTCAGGACTGCGACACACAGGGCACCGATGGGGCCGCTGCCGATGACGAGGGCGCTCTTGCCCGCCACGTCGCCGGCACGGGCGACCGCGTGCCAAGCCACGCTCGCAGGCTCCACGAGTGCCGCCGTCCGAAGATCCAAGGACTCCGGGAGTTCACGCAGCATCCGGGACGGAAGGTTTGCGTAGCGGCTGAAGGCACCGTCTGTGTGGGGGTAGCGGGCCGCGCTGCCCAGGTAGGTGCATCCCGGTGAGAGGTTTGGCCGGTCCTCGGGGTACCTGGCATCTCCGGGTGCGGGTGTCGCAGGATGGACCGCCACGGGCGTACCTGCTGCCGGGCCGGTTCCGTCAGCCGCCTGCCGGACTACCACGCCAACGATTTCGTGGCCGAGCACCATGGGCTCTTTGAGGATGGATTCTCCGGCCGCGCCGTGCAACCAGTAGTGGAGGTCCGAACCGCAGATTCCGCCGTAGGCAATCTCCACGACGGACTCAGCGGCGGCAGGCGGCGTCAGTGGAATGTCCTCGATGCGCAAGTCGCCTTTGCCGTGGGCGACCACTGCCGGACCCAAAGTAGGAAGGTCGATGCTCATCAGACCACCACCGTCATTCCGCCGTCTACGAAGATCGTCTGTCCGTTCACGAAGTTCGATGCCTGGGATGCGAGCCACACCGTCGGTCCGGCGAGGTCGGCCGTGGTGCCCCATCGCTTGGCCGGAGTACGGCCGAGGATCCAGGAGTTGAAGTCCTTGTCATCGACGAGGTTCTGCGTCATTTCGGTGTGGATGTAGCCCGGCGCGATGCCGTTGATCTGCAGGCCGGAGGAAGCCCACTCCGCTGTCATGGCACGGGTAAGGTTCCGCAACCCGCCCTTGGCCGCAACGTAGGGCGCGATGGTGGGACGGGCCAAGTCTGTCTGGACAGAGCAGATGTTGATGATCTTGCCTTGGCCGCGGGGAATCATGTGGCGGGCGGCCTCCCGACCCACCAGGAAGGCGCTGGTGAGGTCCGTCGTGATGACCCGCTCCCAGTCCTTGACGTCCAGGTCCAGCATGGGCACGCGGTGCTGGATGCCTGCGTTGTTCACCAGGATGTCCAACGGTCCAACGTTCTGCTCCACCCAAGCGACCCCTTCAGCGGCCGAATCGGCATCAGTGACGTCGAAGGCGCGGCTGTGGACCCTGCCCTCGGGGTACTGCGAAGCCATCGCCTCCCGCGCTGCCTCCAGGCGTTCGGGATTGATGCCGTTCAGTACTACGGTAGCCCCCGCATCCGCGAGACCCCGGGCAAGGGCGTTGCCTATCCCCCTGCTTGAGCCGGTGACCAAGGCCACCCGGCCGGTCAGATCAAAAAGAGCGCTCATGGTGTGATTGTCATTCCTTCGTAGGTTGCGCGGTTCAGTTCGTAGTGGACTGTTCAGTTGCTGTTGGACGGTGTGGCGGCCAGTGCGCCGCCCAGGTTCGCGATCGTCTGCCGGACGACGGCGAGGTCCTGGTCGCCGAGGCCCTGGCGTTTGAGTTCTGCATAAAGGTCGATGGCCGCTGATGCCATGGGCACGGCGGAGCCTGCAGCGGCCGCGCTGGCAAGGACGAAACCAAGGTCCTTGTGCATGAACTTTGCCGGACCTGTGGGTGCATAGTCCTTCGCGGCCAGGCGCGGACCCACGATCTCGAGCACCCTGCTTCCAGCCAATCCCCCGGACAGCACCTCGAAGAGCGCCTCCACATCCATCCCGGAGCGTTCGGCGAGTTCGGCCGCTTCGGCGAGGGCCGCCGTCGTGGTTCCGACGATCAACTGGTTGCACGCCTTGGCAAGGGACCCGGCACCCAGTGGGCCCATGCGCCGGATGGTGGTGCCCATGGTCCCGAAAAGCGGTTCAAGCTGCTCGAAGCCCTCGACGGAAGCCCCCACCATGATGGCCAGGGTTCCACTGCGCGCGCCCGCCGTCCCTCCACTGACAGGAGCGTCCACCACCACGGCATTGCCGCCGCTTGCTTCCCCGACAGTTTCGCCGAAGCGCTGGACTTCCGTGGGCGAGACACTGCTCATGACGACGACGGCGGTACCCGGGTTGGGTGGTTGGTTCCGCCAGGAATCGAGCAATTCCGCGGCCGCCTCCTCGATGAAGGGAAGGTCCGGAAGCATGAAAATGATGACATCTTGATCCCGCAACCCGGCGACAGTGGCGGCACGCTTGACGCCGGGAAGACCGCCAAAGGCAGCTTCGGATCGATTCCACGCGGTGACGTTCCATCCGGCGGCGGCAATGTTTGAGGCCATGGGAGCTCCCATCAGCCCCAGTCCGACGAAACCTAGCCTTTGGATGGTCATGGCTGGCAACACCTCACTTCGTTGTGGTCATCTAAGGAAAATCTGTTCAATATCCTAGCCGTCATTCAGTATGATGAACACTATGACGACTGATGAACTTACCATCGCCATCGCTGTACCGCTCGAAGCTGAGTATGTAGAGCAGATCCGCGCTGTGGACCCCTCCGTAACAGTTCTCTACGAACCCGACCTCCTGCCCCCGGAGCGGTTCCCCGCGGACCACGCCGGTGATCCCTCCTTCACAAGGACGCCTGAGCAGGAAGAACGCTATTGGGCGATGCTGAACCGCGCCCAAGTCCTGTACGGCTTTCCGAATGAAAGCCCCGCCGGATTGGCACGCATCGCCACCAGCAATCCGCACCTGCAATGGATCCACGCCATGGCCGCAGGAGCCGGCGGCGCCGTAAAGGCCTCAGGTCTGGACACCGAAACTCTCCGGAAATTCCACGTCAGCACCTCAGCCGGGGTCCACGCCTTGCCCTTGGCGGAATTCTCGGCCTTCGGAATCCTGAACGGTTTCAAGCGCAGTGCGGAGATGGCCACGGATCAGGCCGCCAAGGTCTGGCCCGAGCTTCGGACGCCCACCAAGCTGGCCAACGGCTCCAAGGTAGTCATAGCCGGCCTCGGTGAAATCGGCATGGAAACTGCGCGCATTGCACGCGCCCTGGGCATGAGGGTCAGTGGAACCAAACGCAACGTAGCTGCCATTGAGGGAATCGAGGAAGTCACCAACAACGGCGGTCTCGCCGCACTGGTTGCCGACGCCGACGCAGTAGTCAACACTCTTCCGGGAACTCCCTACACGGAAAAGTTGTTCAACAAGGACATCTTCTCTGCCATGAAGCCCGGAACGGTTTTCGTCAACGTCGGACGCGGAACGGTTGTTGACGAAGACGCCTTGCTCGAAGCCCTCGACAACGGCCACGTTGCGTACGCATGCCTTGACGTCTTTGCAGTGGAACCGTTACCCCAGGAGAGCCCGCTGTGGAACCACCCCAAGGTCCTGGTCTCACCGCACACCTCCGCCTTGAGCGCAGCCGAGAACCGGCTGATCGCCGAGCGCTTCTGCAGCAACCTGCGCACTTTCCTCGACGGCGGCGAACTCCCCCACCTCGTGGACCCGGTCCACTTCTACTAGGCCTGCCTACCACCCAGTGGCGTTTAACCACCTCTCGGACAATGCATCGGCCATACTCCTGGTGTACGTGCTCGAGAGGTGGTTGTCGTCCAGGTACACATAAACATTGCCGATGACCCCCGGGCAGGACGCGCCGTCACAGATCAGGTCCGTCATGTCCAGAATGGACAAGCCCGTGTAGTTCCCTTCCAGCTGATCCAGCGGATTGGTGGCGGCAAGCACGGACGACAAAGCAGGGCGGCAGCGCGGGTCATTGACGCCGGAGGCCATGGCGCATTCGCTGGGGCTGAAGGAGAAGCGCGGGTTGTCGCGCATGGCAATGACTTCCACTCCCTGATCGGTGATTTCCCCCACGAGCTCGTCAAGCCCCCAGGTGAGGTCCTCATCGGGAGAATCCGGCACGGCTGCTGTTCCCACCAGGAACACCGCGTCCGGATGATGGAGCCGAATATGCTCACGGACCTTGCGGTTGAAGGCGTTGCATTCATCGCCCACCTCGTCCGTTGGGGTCATGAAGGGGCACGCGCCAAAGGTGATGGCCTGGACCCGCCAATGGTGCTCCTTGGCAAGGGGACCGATGGCGCCGAGCCATTGCAGGGAATGTGACTGCCCTACGACGAAGACGGTCTTGTCCGCATCTGCACCGATGTCGTTCTGCTGACACTCCGCGAACAGCACCGGGTCCCGGGGCCGCAGATCACCTGAGCAGGGCCCATCAAGCTTCCCCCAGTCCGCCGGCAGCTGCTCAGGCGTAGGCAGCGTCCTCGCATCCTTTCCGACGCGGTTGACATAGCCCGGGAGCAAGGCCCTGGCGCCGGGGTTGTCATCAACGTCCTGGCCGGCAACGGCGTTCTTCTCCACCTGTTGCTGATACCCGAACCACGCCATCGGAGTGGCAGCCACCGCAAGGCAGGCAAGGACCGACACTGCCAAGCGCCACCGCTTTACCTCCGGCCACCTCCACGACCGCAGTGGCTGCTCCACGAACCTGGTGGTCAGATAGGCCAACAGGAGGGACACAGCCACAATCAAAGCCCCGGTAAGCGCATCCGCGTGGTCTTCGCCGATCCAGACCAAGGTAATCACCAACAGCGGCCAGTGCCAGAGATACAGTGCATACGAGTTGGCCCCAAGCCCCACCAGCACCTTCGATGACAGGATCCGGTCGACGCCAAAACGGCTTCCCGTCTGCCCGGCAATGATGACAGCCACAGCCGCCAGGGTGGGCCACAGCGCCACAAAACCTGGAAACGCCGTCCTTACCTGAAGGATCATGCCGCAGCTGAGCATTGCAGCCACGCCCAGCCAACCCAGCACGGCCGCGACACCGCGGCCGGGACGAAGGAAGGGAAGGAGCAAGGCAACCAGGGTGCCCAGCGCAAATTCCCACAGTCGGGAAAGAGTATCGAAGTAGGCCAGTTCCTGGTGGGCGGCAGTGAAATAGATCGAGTAGCCCAGCGACGCCACGAAAATCAGTCCGAAAACGCAGAGCAACACCGTCCGGTAACGCAGTCCGGCCCTGCGGCAAAAGAAACCTGCAGCAACGAAAATCGTCGGCCACAGGATGAAAACCTGCCCCTGGATGGACAAGGACCAGAAGTGCTGCATTGGGCTGGCCAGGCTATGGTCTGCCGCGTAGTAGTTGACTACCTGCCGCTGGAGCAACCAGTTCTGGACGTAGAAGAGCGAGGCCCACGCCTGGTTGACGATCTCCGCCCACCGGGTCCGGGGGACGATCATGAAGGTTGCCGCCAACGTGCCCGTCAGGACAACGACGACGGCGGGAAGCAGACGCCAGAACAAGTGCAGCCAGTGCCGAACCAGTGATACAGGCCGCGACTCCTCGTAGCGGTTGACGAACTGGAGTGTCATCAAGAACGCCGAAATCAGCAGGAAGACGTCCACGCCTCCCGAAACCCTGCCGAACCAGATGTGATAGGACACCACCATGAGTACGGCCAGGGAACGGAGCCCCTGGATCTCAGGACGAAACCTGGTGCCAGTGGCGCGCCGAAGCAAACCGGGGCTTTCCGGCGATGCCACACCTTTGGTTGCCGTCATGGACACGCTCCTCTATCGCTGCACCAATTCTGCACCGCACCTTCCGAAATTCCAGCACCCGGGCGGCCAGCAATCGCACCGCCACGAATTAGCTGAACAGCGCTTTAACCGAAGCAGTGCGGCGCCCCTCCTGGTGAAGGGGCGCCGCGCTGTGTATGTCCAGGACGTGAGGTTGTCTACTTTGCGTCTTCCGTGCTGACGAGGTCGCGGCCTGCGGTCTCCGGAGTGAAGAATGTAGTGACGAACGAGATCAGGGCCAGGACCAGCGAGTAGATGGCAAGGACCAGCCAGGAGTGGTTGGTGGCGGCCAGCAGAAGCGCACCAAGCAGGGGCGCCAGGCCACCAGCCAGCACTGCAGAGATCTCCCGGCTCATGGCAACCCCAGTGAACCTGTACTGCGATCCGAAAAGCTCGGGCAGGAGGGGGCATTGCGGGCCAAGCATCGACTGGACGCCAATGGCAATTCCTACAGCCATGACCACCCACACCACGGTGACATTGCCCAGGGTGACCAAGTAGAACGCGGGAACGGCAATGATTGCCTGGAACAAGGCACCGTAGCGGTAGACCGGAACACGTCCGTACCTGTCAGACAAAGCGCCGAAGGTCACGACCAGCACGGCTGCGAATCCGGCTGCAATCAGCAGACCGACCGGGCCGATGGAGTTGTTACCAGCAAATACACCCGCCGGCATGCTCATGAAGGAAACCAGCAGGGCCGAGTAAATCGAGGAGTTGCCGTTTTCTCCCATGCGAAGGCCGATTCCAATCAGCACGTTCTTCTTGGAGTGCTTCCAAAGGGCACCGATAGGGTTCTTGACCACATTCTTGTGCTTTTCCAATTCCTGGAATGCGGGAGTTTCTTTGAGCTTGAGCCGGATGAACACGGCGATGACAATCAGGACAAAGCTGGCGAGGAAAGGAACGCGCCACAACCAACCCTGCAGGACAGACTTATCGGCAAGGGCAATAAGAGCGAATGTTCCAGCCCCAAGCAGCGTGCCCAGCTGGATACCGACAAAGGGCAAGGACGCGAAGAAACCGCGGCGACGACGCGGAGCAACTTCGGAGATCAGCGTCGTGGCGCCAGCCTGCTCCGCTCCAGCACCGAGACCCTGGATGATGCGCAGGGTGACGAGCAACACGGCGCCAAGCATTCCGGCCTGCTCGAACGTGGGCAGAAGACCGATGGCAAAGCTGGCCGTTCCCATCAGAGCAATGGTCAGGATCAGCACCATCTTGCGGCCGAACCTGTCACCGATATAGCCGAAGATCACTCCGCCAAACGGCCGGGCCGCGAATCCAACACCGTAGGTGGCGAAGGAAGCGATCAATGCTCCGTCCGGACCCAGCGGCGAGAAGAACAATGGTCCGAAGATCAGGGCCGAGGCAAGGCCATAGATGTAGAAGTCGTAGTACTCCAGAGCAGAACCTACGGAGCTGGCCAGCGTTGCCCGCCGCAGCTGCTCCGGTTCTACGACGGCTTCGTCAGCATCAGCTGCGAACTTTGTCTTAGTACGAGTTGTCACAAGCACTCCCTCAAAATCACACCGGACCCCCGTTGGCCCCGTGAGATAGCGATGGCATCACCGCCAAGATCACTATGTTGAACAGAGTACAGCTTGCTGAACTAGTTGCCAAGATTAAAATCAGATTTATGCCAATCAGCCCATGGGGTTGCCGAGGGACCGCGCCAACTCCTTGAGTTCCTTAACCATGAGAGCGCCCTGCTCCTCTGAATACGTCGCCTTCAAGGCCGTAACCGACAGACCCAAACTGGGGCCATGTGCACCATGGGTCGGCACGGGAACAGCGAGGCAAACGACGCCAACCGTCGACTCTTCATCCTCGAAGGCAAAACCCTGCTTGCGGATGGTGGCGATCTGCGCCTTGAGTTCTTCGGCAGTTTTGAGGGAGTTGGCGGTCAGCGTGGGCAACTGCATGCCGTCCGGGAACATGGCCTCGATATCGTGATCGTGCAGTTGAGCCACCAACGCCTTGCCAACGCTGCACAGCGATACGGGCATTTTGTCTCCAATGTTCGAGGTCAGCCTGACAGCTGGGTGACCCTCGTAACGCGCCAGGTAGATGACGTGGTCGCCGTCGAGCATGGCAATCCGGACCGTCTCTCCGGAAAGCGCAGGAGCCTGCTCGCAGTACTTGTAGAACTCCTGCACCTCATCGAGGCGGCTCAGATAGGCAGCCCCCAGCTCCACCAGCTTTCGCCCCAAAGCGAAGTCGGCGCCCTGCCTGGTAATCAGGCGCGCTTCCTCGAGCGCCAGCAGCAGGTTCGATGTCGAAGACTTGGGAATACCGAGCTCCCGCGACAAGTCACTGAGCGTCAAGCGTCCGGACGGGGAATCTGCCAAGGCTTCCAGGACGGCTGCAGCGCGGGTCACGGCGGGGGCAGGCGACGAAGCGCCCAACCCCTCGGAGCGGGTGGTGCGGGAATCGGCCATGATTCTCCTTCGTCGTCGCAAATCGGCGTTCAATCCACTGAACAATACCCATCATAGTGGCATGCCAGCGGCCTCGAACCTGCCGGCTTTTCAAACCTAAAAGTTGGCTGTATATTCATTTTCGAGCTCTCCACCGCGGCATCCCCCAATAGTCGCGGTGGAGAGCTCATCCATTTCCGGGCGCAGCACGTGTCGGTTCGGTGGCACTAGGCGGCCACAGCTCCCTCGCCCCTCAGGCACCAGCCCCCTCCAGAACCGTCACGCACCAATTCCCAAGTGGCCAGAGCGGACCGGACGTTGTTCCCCAAGCGCACCTGGACCTGCAGGACCTCAATGTCCACGCGCCCGGCTCCCCGGGGCATCCGCCTGCGCTCCTCCCACCAGGGAATCCTTTCGAACCAGCGGACAGGCTCGACGGCAAGCTGCCACTCCCGCCCTCCTCTGACGACGACGGCGGGCTCACCTTGTGCGGTTGTACGGATGTATACGTGCTCCATGAAAGGAAACCGTAGGGGGCAGGCCTGACATTAAAAGGGTGCTGGAAATACACGGCCGGGAAACAAAAAAACCCGCTTCCAAGGATGGAAGCGGGTTTTTCTTTGGTGGGTCCTACCGGGATCGAACCGATGACATCCACGGTGTAAACGTGGCGCTCTACCAGCTGAGCTAAAGACCCAAATCGTTGTTTCCGCGCCCTTTGTGTTCCTTAGCGCTTCAGCCAACGAACAATGACTCTACATGATCAACCGCCGGAAACACCAATCGAGTCCCTGGCGTCGGGCAGGTCCGGCAAAACCCGTGCCAAGTAGCGCAAAGCACCGCTGACTCCAAGTTCAAGTTTCACGGCCGCGAATCCGTCCCCCCGGGTGTTTCCCCGGTTGATGATGACCACAGGCTTTTCGGCTTTGGATGCATGGCGGACGAACCGAAGGCCGCTCTGCACCGTCAGTGAGGACCCCGCCACCAGAAGGGCGTCCGCGTCATCAACCATGGCGTAGGCGCGCACAACACGATCTTTTGGGACGTTCTCGCCAAAATAGACAAAGTCGGGCTTAAGAATGCCTCCACAGATCGGGCAGACCGCCATGACGAACGACCTGATGAGCTCAGGATCCTCTACCGTGGCGTCAGCATCGGGTGCCATCTCGACCAGCCCGGATTCCACTGCGGCTTCCACAAAACCAGGATTGATCTCTTCCAGGATCGCCGCAATCAACTGCCGGCTGAAGGTATGTCCGTGCGAGAGGCAGATCACCTGGTCGAAACGACCATGCAGGTCAACGACGTTAACGCTTCCAGCGTCCTCATGCAGCCTATCGACGTTTTGGGTAATCAGGCCGGTCATCAGGCCCCGCCGTTCCATCAGGGCGACGGCGGCGTGGCCGGCATTGGGGTCGGCATGCCGGAGATGGGACCAGCCAAGGTGGTTGCGCGCCCAGTAACGACGCCTGTTGGCCTCGCTGCCGATGAACTCCTGGTACGTCATGGGATTCCGCGGTGCAGACCCCGGCCCCCGGTAATCGGGAATGCCGGAATCTGTGCTCAAACCGGCTCCGGTCAGCACTGCCAGGCGCTTGCCCTGCAGGACCTGCACAGCGGTACCAAGGGCTTTCTGCTCCGGAGGATCGAGTTGCACGTCAGCTACGGGCGCCATGCTGGCAAACCCCGTCATTCCGACTCCGGGCCCGGGGTTGGTCATGGCCCTTGATCCACCAGCGAAGCCAACGCCCGCCGATACTCGGCGAAGTCCCTTGCTTTGCCGCGCGGGTTGACCACGACGTAACGGACAATACCGGCGGCATCGATGATGAACGTGCCCCTCAACGCCATTCCACTGGTGTCGTCAAACACTCCGTACTCCCGGGCGACAGCCCCGTGCGGCCAGAAATCCGCCAGGAGATCGAAGTCAAAACCCTCGTGCTCCGCGTAAGCCCGCTGGGCGAACTTGCTGTCCACGGAAATTGCCAGCACGGTCGCGTTCGAATCCTTGAACTGGGCAATGTTGTCGCGGATCTCGCATAACTCACCGGTGCAGATGCCGGAAAAGGCAAAGGGGAAAAACACAACAACCACGTTGACGCCGCGGTAGTCCGTCAAGCGGACCGGCTCACCGTATTGGTTCAGCAGTTCGAAATCCGGCGCAGGCTGCCCTGCTTGGGGAACTCCGACCGAAGCCGGGGCCTGCTGGACTTCGGTCATTTGTTCTTCTTGGGCACCAGTCGCGTGGCGCTCCAGTCCTTCGAAACTCCGGCGGAAGTCGTCAGGTGAAGGCCGGAGGTAGGAGCCGCGTCCTGGATGTCGGCGGGAGAAACATAGTTGTCCCTGCCCGACTTGGGTGTCAGGACCCAGACAACGCCACCTTCCTTCAGCGTGGTCAACGAATCCATGAGGGCATCAACAAGGTCTCCATCGCCATCGCGCCACCAGAAAATGACTGCGTCAACGACATCGTGATCGTCTTCATCCAGCAATTCGGAGCCCGTGACATCTTCAATATCGTCACGCAAGTCGAAGTCGACGTCGTCGTCGTAGCCGAGCTCCTGAATCAGATCCCCATCTTTGAAACCCATTCGTTCCGCCACATTTACCGATGTGGCGGCGTCGGCCTCGCTCACGTTTCCTCCTTTGAAGTGACTTCCATTACTAACAGCCAACACCCTTTGGGCGTGTGCTTCAAGCCATTGTCCCTGTAGGAGGGCACATTCCGCACCATCGACGGCGTTTACAGCTCGTGGCAGCAGCGTGCTTTACGTCACGGAGGCCGTTTGGGTGTGACATACAACGCCCTGCGGGGCCTGCGGCTACGCATAGCGGCGCAGTGAAAGCTAGAGTGGCCATGAGCGCTATGGCTGCAGGGCGATCGCCCCGCAGAATTCTACTGGGCAGCCAGGCGCTCACAAGACCTGCCCGGCGCATCCGACCGGGCTGTTGAAACCGAGATGTCGCACACGACGCGTTCACGACGGGCAGTCACCCTGCCGGACTTGAGGCGCCGATGAATGCGCCAAAAGGAAGGTTGGACGTGGCTGCAGGAGAAGAGACCTCACACATCCTCAGCGGGTTGACTGCCCAGCTGCCTGATCGTGATCCGGAAGAGACCGCGGAGTG
>NZ_JBHVQI010000010.1:0-139309 GCF_042886835.1 Paenarthrobacter sp. NPDC057981 | reverse complement strand
GTGACTTTGCGTCCTGCCGCGGACACCATGACCGTGTTGACCGCGCTGCTCCCGGTGGCCCAGGGCGTGGCGGTGTTTGCGGCCTTGTCCCGGGCTGCGGACACGGCCCGGTCCCGGCCCGGCGCCGTGGAACGGTCGCGTGGGCAGGTCATGGCCGACACCCTCGTTGAGCGTCTGACCGGCAAGCCCGGCGGGATCAACGGGGTCGAAGTTCAGCTCGTCATGACCGACCGTACCTTGTTCCAGGGCGACAGTGAACCGGCCCGGCTCCAGGGATACGGCATCGTCCCGGCCCAGTGGGCCAGGGAACTGACCAACCCCGCCCAGGCAACGGCAGGAGGAGAACAGCCCGCCGTGGACTCTGAGTACAGTCTGTGGCTGCGCCGGCTCTACACCGCACCGGCCACCGGGGACCTGATCAGCACCGACTCCAAAGCCAGACTCTTCCCACCCAGGCTCAGACGCTTCATCGAAACCCGCGACCACACCTGCCGGACCCCTTACTGCGACGCGCCCATCCGCCACACCGACCACATCATCCCCTGGCACCAAGGCGGACCCACCACCCTGGAAAACGGCGCCGGACTCTGCGAAGCCTGCAACCACACCAAAGAACACCCCGGCTGGACCACCACCCCCGGCGAACCAGACACCACCACCCGCCACACCCTCACACTCCAAACCCCCACCGGACACGACTACCAATCCACAGCCCCACCCCTACCCGGACACCAACCCGCCACGGTCGGATGAACCATGTCGAGGCTCTGGTCAAGAGCTTTCACGCGTCTAAGAACCCGGCAGGTCCGCCCTGGCTTCAGCGATCATTAAGCCGGTACACCGACACATGGCTACGCGATTCAGCCGTGAATTCGCTTCGGTCCCAGTCCGCCCATCGGGCTTCCAAGTGGAACCCCGCCAACCTGGCCATGAGGTCCAATTCGCTGGGCCAGATATAGCGGTGCGGCGTCCGGCCTATCCGCGCCTCCCGGCTGGAAAGGTCTTGCTCGAACTGGACGTGGTGCGAGACAACGTGCTGGCGAAGAACGTCATAGGTATCCACCAACAGGTACCCTGGCTGGCTCACTTCCACCGTTGCTTTGTGTCCCTGCGGCAGCGAGCGCAGCTGCGGCACCCAAAGCTCAATAACGAAGCAGCCACCAGGTGCCAGATGCCGTGCCGCGTTCTGGAAGCAACGGACTTGCTCCTCTTGGGTAAGTAGATTCGCAATGGTGTTGAACACCAGATAAGCCAGCGTGAATTCCCCCGGGATCCGCGCCTCTGCCATGTCACCTTGGACCACGGGGATGGCCTGATGGTCCACCTTCGTCCGCAGACGCCGGATCATGGCGTGGGAAAGTTCGATGCCGCTTACCGGGACCCCGGCTTCGGAGAGAGGCACGGCCACCCGACCGGTACCTATGGCGAATTCGACGGCGGCACCGTCCCCGGCAAGTTCCGACAGGATCTGCACGGTAGGTCCGAGAACTGCCGGGGAGAACATGCCCTCTCCCGGAGTGTCGTAGCGTTGGGCGGTTTCCTCGTCCCACAACTCCTGCTGGTCGGTCATCCTGCCACTATTGCAGGTTCCGTTCCGCGGGGTCATCCATGATGCCGGCAACCTGGCGTAACGATTGACATGACATAACTCACATTCTGTAAGCTACATTTAAGTCACGCAGTCGGCTTCCTTCGCTTCAAACAGGGAGGTCCCGATGGCCCCCAATCCCCTCAAAGCCACCATTATGCAAACCCACGGGGCAGCAGCTTCCGCGGCTTCTGTAGCTCGACGAAGAGCAACAGTTCCCCAGGGAAGGCCCAGCGCAGCCAACAAGCCCGATGCCCTCCTGGGAGCCATAGCCGTCAGGCAACTGTTTCACCGCTGGCCCCTGGTACCTTCGCGCGAACTCGAGCGGATCCGCCATGTGCTCCTTCATTGCGACCAGCTGGGCTCCCCGGACACCCACCACCTTTCCGAGCCGGCCCAAGCGCTCCTGGAATTGATCAACAGCGAGTTGGCCCGGCGTCGAACCTCAGAAGACCGCACGCAGCCGCCGGCAAAAGAGGCAGCGACACCAGAGACACCCGTAACCCGCAAGGGGGTCGCCTAAGTGGCCGGGCACTTTGAGTTGTTCGAAGAAGCAGACGGAGATTGCCGGGTCCGACTCGTCGATGATGACGGGACGGAACTGGCCCTCTCCGTCTGCTTCCCGGACAGGAAGGCAGCAGCCAAGGCCATCTACGCGCTTCGGGAGATCGCGGCGAGTGGCCTGGTTGAAGACCACACCTCGCATGCTTCCTGAGGCGACTAACGGATGATCGGAAGTCCCGCCGTCGGAAAGACGCTGGGGAAGATCGACGGCGGCGGGACCAGAACATCGTCCAGCGCCACCGTGATGGTCTCCGCACCGACGCTGACGTCGGAGTCCCGCACCTTCACCTGCAACGCCTGGTCGCTGTAGCCCGGGCCGTCCACGAGTGTGAGGGCAATAGACCCTTGCGCCAGGTCCACGGCGAGCAGACGTCCTTGGACTTTGAGTCTGAAGGACAGCCCTTCCCATTCAGCAGGCAGCCGGGGATCAAAACGCAGGTAATCGCCTTGGTCGCGCATGCCGGCGAAGCCACAAACAAGGGAACTCCAGATACCGCCAGTGGAGGCAATGTGGACGCCATCAATGGTGTTGCCGTGGGAGTTGTCCAGGTCGATGAACAATGCCTCGGTGAAGTGCTTCAGAGCAACATCGCCGTAGCCAACCTCGGCCGCCATGATTCCCTGGACGCACGCGGACAGGGTGGAGTCACCGGTGGTGATGGGGTCGTAGAAGTCGAAGGCGCGCTGCTTTTCCTCAGTGGTGAAGTCCTGCCACTGAAGGAACATGGCCAGCACCGTGTCGGCCTGCTTGAGAACCTGGTGCCGGTAGATCACCAACGGATGGAAGTTCAGCAACAGCGGGTACTTGGATTTGGGCGTATTCCAGTCCCAGGGCTCCAGGGTCATGAAGTCGTTGTCCTGGCTGAACACCTGCAGGTGGGGATCATAGGGAAGCGACATCCGTTCCGCGGCCTGCCTCCAGACCATGCGCTCGGTTTCGGCGATGCCGTCATGCTCCAGCGCGGCTGCCGCCCGGAGGTTAAAGCGCGCCATGACGTTGGTGTAGAGGTTGTCGTTGACCACGGCCGTGTACTCGTCCGGCCCGGTGACGCCGTGAATGTGGAACATGCCGTCTTTGCCGAAGAAGCCCAGGGACGCCCACATGCGGGCGGTCTCGATCAACAGGTCGGCACCGAGCTCTGCGCTGAATGTCTCATCGCCACTGGCCCACTGGTAGCGGTTGGCAGCAAATGCGATGGCTGCGGCAATGTGGAACTGTGCTGTGCCGGCGGCGTAGTAGGCGCTGGCTTCCAGGCCGTTGATGGTGCGCCACGGGAACAACGCGCCGTCCACACTGAGTTCCTTGGCACGCACCCTGGCATCCGGAAGCATCGCATGCCGTGATTCGAGGACCTTCCTGGCACCACACGGGTTGGTGTACGTCAGGTATGGCAGGAGGTAGACCTCTTGGTCCCAGAAGTAGTGGCCTTCATAGCCTGAACCGCTCACACCCTTGGCGGGAATGCCGGCCACTCCGGCACGGGCGGTGGCCTGCGCGAGTTGGAAGAGGCTCCATCGAACTGCCTGCTGCATCTCCGGCTGACCGCCGATCGAGACATCGGCCGTGGTCCAGTACTCGTCGTAATGCGCCTTGCTCTGCGCAAGAATCTCCGGGAACGGCACCAAGTTGGCTTCTGCGTCCGCGGCCAGGCTTTCGCCCCGGTCTTCCGCGTCAGAAGAGCCGGCCACAACGTAACTGACCGACTTCTCGAGACGGAAGGCGTCGCCGGCGTGGATGGCCAAAACGTAGCGAACGGATGATTCGTCCTCCGCTACTAGCGTTTCGAAGGGCTGGCCCTCGGCGGAAATCCAGTGGTCGACAGCCATGGCTACGCGCTGGCGGGACTCTGAGGTTTCCCAGGCAAGGCGCAGCGAACCATCGGCGCCGTGCAGGTGAAGTGGGAGAAGTACCCGGCCTGCGTGCCGACCGGAACGCCGGGGGTCGTGGACGGAGTGGTCCTCCACAGGCTGGTCCTGGCGGTTCACGACGCCGGAGGTGATGTCTGCGGACACGTCACGGTCCGCGGACAGGGACAGTTCCAGCCCAAGACATCCGCGGGAATCGAAACCGACAGCGCGGCGCTCAACAGTGGTGACCGTAGCCCCGGATCGGCAAGACCACACGATGCGTTCCTCGTAAACGCCCGAGGAGAAGTCCACGCTGCGCTGGTAGTCCAGAATCGTGGACTCGGCCAGGCTCAGGGCTTCGCCGTCAATGGAAACCGTGAAGTTGTTCGCGTCCGGAACGTAGACAATTCGCTGGCCCGTGCGGGCGAAGCCGTACGCATTCTCGGCGTGCTTGATGTCCCAGATCTCATGGAAGCCATTGATGAACGTGCCGGGAAGTTCCCCGTCTCCGGCCGTGGAATGCGAACCACGGATGCCAAGATGGCCGTTGCCAAGCGAAAACAACGTTTCCAAAGTTCCCTCGTCACCGGGAACGTGGATGTTTTCCACAAGCTTCCAGGGCTCGCAGGGGAAACGCAGCCGATCGGAGCTGATGAGTGCCATGGGCGGTTGAAATCCTTCGAAAAAAGTAGGGTCAGAGAAGTTCGTAGAGGTCATCGACCACGAGCGTGGCGCCTGCGTCCAGCAGGGTTTGCCGGCCTGCTCCGCGGTCCACGCCGATCACGGCATGAAACAGAGCCCCCGCGCCGGCCTGCACACCGGACACGGCGTCCTCCACCACGATGCATTCCTCCACAGGCAGCCCCAGGAGACCCGCTGCGTACACATAGGTGGCGGGGTCCGGCTTGCCGGGAAGTCCGACGGCGGCGGCCACTTGGCCGTCGACGACCACCTCGAAATGGTGGTCCAATCCGGCGGCCTTCAGCACGGCCGGTGCGTTGCGTGAGGAGGAAACAACGGCGACCTTGAGTCCCCGTTCCAGGGCCGCGTTGATGAATTTGACGGATCCTTCGTAGGGCTCGACGCCTCGAGTGTCCACGATCTCATTGAAGATCGCGTTCTTGCGGTTACCCAGGCCCTGGACTGTCTGGTTCGTGGGCGCGTCGTCGATTGGACCTTCGGGGAGGGTGATGCCACGGGAGGCCAGGAAGTCCCGGACGCCATCGAAGCGTGGCTTGCCATCGATGTGGTCGAAGTAGTCGCTCTCCTGGTAGCCATCAAGGTGCCCGATTCCGGACAGATAGCCGTCGAACAGTTCCTGCCACGCTTGCTCGTGCACCACTGCAGTCGGCGTCAGCACGCCGTCGAGGTCGAACAAAAGGGCTGAGGCGCCTGTCCAGGCATTACGAAGATCAGTCATGTGCATGGTTCCGTTCAGCGCTTGTGGCGCGTGGTTTTGCGTTCGATGAGCTTGGTATCGAGCAGGTGGTTTGAGGGTTGGTGGGGTGTTTCGTTATTCAGGAGTCGTTCACACAGCAGGTTCGCCGCGAAGGCGCCTTGGTCAGCCACCGGTTGCGCGACGGTGCTGAGTCCGAGGAACCCGCTCATGGGATGGTTGTCTATCCCGATCACGGACACATTCTTCGGCACGGACAAACCGTACTCGCGCAGCGCGGTCATGGCGCCGAATGCAGCCTCGTCGCAATGGGCGAACACCGCTGTGGGCCGGGCGCCACGCGTGATGAGCTCAGCCATGGCGCGTCGCCCGTCGTCGATGCTGGGGTCACAGGAGACCACAAGGTCCGGGTGGACGGTGAGGTGGTGTTCATCCAGCGCACGGCGGAAGCCACGGAATCTTGGGACGTCGTTCAGAACGGGTTCAGCACTCGAGAGAACCGCCAGATCCCAATGGCCCAGGTCCAGCAGGTGTTGGGTTGCCTGCCAGGCCGCGTGTTCGTCATCGATACCTACATTGTCCCACGGAACATTTCGCATGCCTACGCTGGCCACCGCCAGTCCGCAGGCTTCCAACGCTTCCATCTCTTCGGGGCTGGGGTCAATGTTGAGCAACAGCAGCCCGTCCACCCTTTGGGCGAGGTTTTCCAGGTTCCCGAAGAACTGCCTGCGGACACTGGCTTTGTTCCGGAGGCTGATCAGGACTGTGTCGTAGCCGCTGTCACCGAGGACTTCCTCCGCCGCTTCCACAGCCTGCGCGAAGAACCACGACGTAGCGGTGCGGGCGACGATGGCCACGGACCCTGTATTTCCGCCGGCCAATCTGGAGGCAGCCGCCGAGGCTTTGTAGCCGAGCTTGCTTGCGGCCTCAGCCACTCTCATCTGGGCCTTTTCGGAAACGTTGGGGAGTTTCCTGAGTGCCCGGGACACGGTGCAAATAGATAATCCGGACAGGACGGCCACGTCCTGGATTGTCACCCTGTCAGACCTAACCATGCAACACGGCCTCAACCCTTTCCATTCCCGACTGACGCCTTGGCGGATGTCCCGGAGCGGGACAACAGCCAAAAGTGTAAGCGCTTACAATTTTGTCATTCAATAGAGTGCGGTTGAATGCGAAAATGTGACGCGAATCTCACCACAGGTTTGATTGCGGGACGGGAATGCCTTCTAATCCACGGCTAACCGAGCACGTAGAACTTGAGGAATGCACTGACATCGACCAGTTCGGCCGGCTCGATCCTGTGTCCCATCCCCGGGTAGGTGCGGGCCGTCAGTGCCGTGTTGGCGTTCAGCCACTCCTCCGTGTGGGCTATTGCGTCCTCGTTGATGACAGGGTCCGCCTTGTCCCTCCCCCAGAAAAAGGGAGGCGGCGTGTCGAACGATTCACTCAGGGCCAGGAGGTCGTTGTCCAGGACGAAACCGGACAGTCCCACGGTTGCCTTGAAAGACTCGGGCCGTAACCGCAGCAACGTGCTGGCCATGGCCATGCCCTGCGAGTAGCCCAGCAAGCTGACGCTGCTGTGGTTGTCCTTCACGGAGTTGATCCAGTCGAACACCGCGTTGGTGGAGGTGATCACGTCAGCAAAGTCGTTGGTCAGGAAGTAGTCCAGCAGGAACCAGCCGTAGTGGTCGCCAATGACTTTTGGTCCGCGCAACGCAGCGCAGGTGAAGGCCGGAGGCAGCCGGTCAAATAGGTCAACCATGCGCTGTTCACTGGTGCCGTAACCATGAAGCATCACCAGCAGCGGGGTGCCTTTGCGCTGGTTTTCGGGCTTTGACCAGACCACTGAATCCATGGGCACGAGCCTAGTAGACTGACGCCATGACTCCGCAGGAATTGGCCAACCTGGCCCATCTGCGGCGCGCCCGCGATTTCATAGATCGCGAGTACGCGCGTCCTTTGGATGTGCCCACCATGGCTGCCGGCGCCCTCATGTCCCCGGCGCACTTCTCCCGCCAGTTCAAGGCAGCATATGGGGAATCGCCCTACAATTACCTGATGACGCGGCGGATCGAGCGGGCCATGGCCTTGCTGCGCGCGGGAACCAGCGTGACCGACGCCTGCATGGAGGTTGGTTGTACATCCTTGGGTTCCTTCAGCAGCCGCTTTACCGAAATCGTGGGAATCACGCCCAGCGAGTACCGATCCCGGGAGCATCAAGCAGTCAAGGCCATGCCCAACTGCATCGCCAAACAGCACACGCGCCCGGACAGAAAAGGCAACAACAACCTGAGCAGGATTGAAGAAGCAACCACGTCAAAGCTGCAATAGCGTGTGATTCATGAACATTTCATTGAAGTACGCACACGTCACTGTCAACGACGTCGATGAGTCGCTCGCCTTCTATCGCGACGCCCTGGGCCTGGAGGTCCGCAACGACGTCGGTTCCGATGGCCAGCGCTGGGTGACGCTGGGCAGCGACGCCCAGCCGGACCTCGAACTGGTCCTCTCCCCGCCGCATGCAGGCCGTTCCCAGGCCGACGGCGACGCCATCCAGGAACTGCTCACCAAAGGTGTCATGCCGATGCTCGTGTTCAGCACGGACGACCTCGACGCCACCTTCGAAAAGCTCCGCGCCTCCGGAGCCGAAGTCCTCCAGGAGCCCATCGAGCAGCCGTGGGGACCGCGCGACTGCGCGTTCCGCGACCCATCAGGCAACATGATCCGCATCAACCAGGGCTAACTGCCCCGACCCGATACAAACGGTTCGACGACGGCGATCCACCAGGCCGCCGTCGTCGAACCTTTCGTCGTCAGAGGCTCAGCAAGCCGGCGTCGGAAAGTTCGCCATCCTGGTGCGTGGACGCGATCGCGGCCGTCACGACATCCGAGAGGCGTTTGCGGCGCGCATAGGCCTGGCGTTGCAGCCGCTCGCCGGAACCGCGGCGGAGGATGGTGGCCACGCCTGCCCGGGCGACAGCCAGGTCTCCGGTCTTGGTCAGCGCCGTCCTGATGTGGCGCAGCAAGGCGCCGGCGACCTCCGGGGCTGCGACGGGGGCCTGCTCCAGCGGGTGCAGGAGTTCGCGGTTGATACCGAAACGGCTGGCCTTCCAGTTGGCCATACGGATCACGTGCGTCAAAACGCTCGACGGCGGCTCGCCGCGCCGCCATTCAGCCGCCGAAGTCTCCACCAAGGCACGCGCGATGACGGCCAGGGTGAGCGCGTCCTCGGCGTAAAGGCACACGTCTGCGATCCTGAGCTCAACAGTGGGATGGCCCCGGGACAAGCGGGCATCGAAGTAGATCATGCCCTCGTCCATGGGAACACCGGTGCCCAGCAGCGCCTCAAGCACGTTCCGGTAGCCATCGCCCGAGCCGAAGACGTCCATAGGCCCTGCCGTGGGCCAGCGGTTCCAGATCTGCGTGCGGTAGCTCGCGAAGCCGGTGTCTGTCCCCATCCAGAAGGGCGAATTGGCACTCAAGGCCAGCAGGACGGGCAGCCAGTGACGCATGCGATCCAGGACCGCAACGCCCTCCTCGGCTGACTCGATGGACACATGGACGTGGAAGCCGCATGTGAGTTGCTCGCGTGAAATCAGGCCAAATTCAGTGCCCATGGCAGCGTATCGCTGATTTCCCACAGTGGGTGTCGCATGAAAAACAGGCGGTGTGGCCAAGGCTGCCACCCTCGCACCCAGCGTCCTTGCCGCCTTGTCGGACAAGGATCGGCCGACACGAATCTCAGCCCTGAGTTCGGCCGCAGTGCGGCACGGGCGTGAGTTGACTTCGATTTGCTCCTGCTTGAATTCTGATTTCAGCGAGGCGGCATCATCCGTGGCATCCCCATTCTGCGCCGCTGCCACGTCCAATATGTCGGCCGCGAGGGCCAAAGGCATGCCGTCCGAAGGATCGGCGATCAGCAGTTCTTCCTCCACTCCAAACGTACGCACGATCACCCTCCCGCCATGGTTATTCAGAAGCAGCGGTTATCCAATGTGGCGTGGAACCTCCATTTGGAAACCGCAACGGCAATGCAGCACTTGGGTCTGCAAGTACACCTCAAGAAGATTCGGGCTTTCCGGATCGTCCGTGCTCCGGGGAGCCTCAATCACGCGTTCAGCAGGCCGGCCCAGTGTCATTGGATCGCCGCAGTGGGTGCAGCTGAACCACAGCCCTGCTGCGGCGGTGGAAAGAAATTCCTGTTGAATTGCCGGGACCAGCGTCGCCAGGCGGACGGGGTGGGCATAGAACGTGTCGCATTCGCTGCAGGTGTAGCTGACGTCGACCACTTCCGACTGGTGTGGTTCTGCCTCCACCACCGTCTCCACGAAAATGTAGGAATCCGTGGCGCAGACCGTACACCAGGGCCGTGCTTCGGTCACAGCGGGCACAGTCGTCGAACCGCGTGAAGGTTTGGGGACAGGAAGGGATCCAAGCGTCATTGCCATTCTCCTTTGCTACTACAAGGAGCCAACATGCGTTGAAGCTGCCAGCCGGTCGATAGTGACCTCGGCTGAGAGTGCAGTTTTTGGGCCATTCGGGATGGCACCACGTCATGAGGCTCCAAAGGCTATCTGCTTAACCCACCTAAAATGTAGTTCACCAGTGGCGTGGGTCACAAGTCGCGGAACGGCCAAGGGCCTGCGGCTCGAAGGGCATCAGGGCTCGAAATGGGCGACGGGCGACTCCTTGGCCACGTTCTTGACCAACCCCTCGGCAACGTCGCGCAGCTTCTGGTTCCGGGTGCTGGAAGCCTTCTTGAGGATCTGGAAAGCCTCGTCCTGGCTGCAGCGGTTTTGCCCCATGATAATGCCGCAGGCCAGATCGATAACGGTCCGCGATTGCATAGCGTCCTTCAGGTCGTCGGCGTGCTGCTGCTTCACGCCGATCCGGACAGCGAGACGCAACGAGCGCTCCGCCTGGCTGGCATACAGCTCGCAGTCCTTGATGATGGCATCACTGAAGGCGCCGGCCTGCGGAGCGAAAAAGTTCAGGGCGGCCGTAGCTCCTTCATCCAGCTCCAAGGGAACGCAGAGGGCGGAAAGATGGCCACGGTCCGCGATGACTTTGCAGTAGTCCGGCCAACGCAACTCGGTGGACGTATCGGGCACATGCACGGTGGAGTGCGTCCGCATCGCCTCCAGGCAAGGACCGTCGCCGTAAGCCTGCTGGACTTCGTCGATCAGCCTGGCTTCATGGGTACTGCCGGCCACCGTGGCCGTACGCCTCCGCCGGCTCAGGGTAATGCCGCAATGCACGTTCAGGCCTACGGCTGCCGATACTGCCGCGGCTGAAAATACAGCGAGATCTCCGAGGAATCCACCGACGTCCTCGCTGTCGATAACAAGGTCCTGAAGCCGTTCAGGTACCGAAACATCGTCGGGCGCCGGGGCAGGTTCAGGCAGCGCCAATTCAACGTTCATTTCGTCCATGCCTTAGTTTACGATCGGGGGGAAGCTCCCCGTCACCCCTTCAGGGAATGACATCAGAATCCTTGCATATGTGGTGCACCTATGTGCACAATCTAGCTACAGTCCCGCGTTCCCAGGACAGGCTTTTCAGCTCATGCAGACGGGCTACCCGCATTTTTGATGCCGAGGTACAGACCCATGCCGGCCCAGCCAGCGTCCAGAGTTCCGGATGAAGCCCACCAACCGCCTGACGAGCCCCTTTGGTGCGCCCGGTGCAATACGGACAAGCATCTCCTGGTGAATTCGATCCAGTCCCACTATCCACCGGCGCCCAACATGGTGGATGTGGCATATGAGTGTCACGCCTGCCGGTACTCCTACCAGCAGATTGCCTCGGTCCAACGGGTGGCTGCAGTACTCAACCGACCCGGCATCACCCAAGGCGTACTTCAGTTCGGTGGTCAGTATCTTCACTGCGGCGAACCCATGAAGACCAGCAGTTGCGAACTCCGGAGGATACAAACCCCTTTGGTTTTGAAGCCAGGGGGCCAGTTGCGGATGTACGAGGTCCTCATCAACACACGAATCCTTGGATGCCATTGCGGCTTCCGGATGGAAATTCCCGACTGACCGCAACGGTGCGGCCATGGAGAGAAGCAGTAGTTCTGGAGCTACCGAAAGGGATAGCATGCACGCGGAATCACACAAGAGGGAGTCATCCAGCAAGGCGCGGAGCCTTGGCCAGTATGGACGGTCCGGCAGGCACAAGCTGCCCGATCCTCCGGATCCGGACAACCTGCCCATCGACTACAGGAGCTCCGGATGGGACTCCAGCCGGTACCCGTCCAGTGCCCCGGAAAGTCTCAGGCCGGCCCACTTGCCCCGGAAAAAGAGCGCTTGATGGCGAGCGGCTTTCCAGACCCGGCTCAACCAGCCCCGCCTCGGGAGCCCGGCCCAACGCCCGAGCCCGTTCCCTTGCCTGAACCAGGCCCACCACCCGTCCCGGAACCCACGCCGGACCCGGCCGTCCCACCACCCGCAAGGCCAGGCAGCCCAAGGCCGGGCAGCCCAGGACCGGGGAACCCGCCGTCCACCTAGGACGGTTCGCACCCAAGTACCGGATCCCGGCAGAATTCCCCCAGCCAGGATCCGATAGGAGGGCATGTCGCGCTACAGGGAGCGCGGCATGCCCTTTTTCGTGCCCGGATCCCGTTGCGTTTCAGGCAGGATCAATCTGCGTTTGTGTTGGTTTTCTATTGACTTACCAACACAAACAAAGATAGAGTCAATCAATTCCACATCGTTGTGACAGCAATCACTCAAGTGGCTGCATCGATAATCCAGCTTTACCGCAATGGAGGGTAAGTGTTCGCTGAAGAACGCCAACAACTGATCTCCGCACTCGTCGCAGAGCGCGGACGGGTGAGCGTCACCGACCTCGCCGATCGTTTCAGCATCACCACTGAGACCATCCGCCGCGATCTCGCAGCCCTTGAAGTCTCCGGAAACCTCCGGAGGGTCCACGGCGGCGCCGTGCCCTCCGACCGCCTCAGCACCCGCGAGGAAAGCATCCTCGAGCGTGCTGTGCAGCGCCAGGCCGAAAAGCTCCGCATCGCCAACGCAGCCCTCGCACTGATCCCCGAACCCACCACGGGCAGCATTCTCCTGGACGCGGGCTCCACCACGGAGACCCTCGCAGAGCTGCTGGCCCAGCGGACCCCGTCGGCCAGCAGCAAGGAAGAGCTGGTGGTGATCACCCACGCCATCCCGATCGCCGGCAAGCTCTCCTCGACTCAGGGGGTGGCGCTCCAGATCCTGGGGGGTCGTGTCCGCGGGCTGACCCAGGCCGCCGTCGGGCAGTCCACAGTCGAAGCCGCTTACAGGCTCCGGCCGGACATCGCATTCGTGGGCGCCAACGGGATCCACGCCGTCTTTGGGCTGAGCACGCCCGACCCCGAGGAAGCCGCTGTGAAGGCGGCCTTCGTCAAGTCTGCCCGCCGCGTTGTGGCCCTGGCCGACTCGTCCAAGCTGGATGCCGAAACCCTGGTCCAGTTCGCCACACTGAAGGATGTCGACACCTTGATTACTGACCAGCAGCCCTCGGCTGAACTTTCGGCGGCCTTGGCCGACGCCGGCGTAGACGTGGTGGTCGCATGATCGTCACCCTCACGGCCAACCCCAGTCTGGACCGCACCGTCGAACTCCCCGGCGCCCTGGCCCGCGGCGAGGTGCAGCGCGCCGTCGCCGTCCACCAGGAATCCGGCGGAAAAGGCGTCAACGTTTCGCGGGCGCTCGTGGCCTCCGGCCTCGAAACGCTGGCAGTCCTGCCGGGCGCGGACGCCGATCCTGTCCTTTCCGGACTGCACGACGGCGGCGTGCCGTTTGCGGCCCTGCCCATCGGTCAGGCGCTGCGCAGCAATGTCACGCTCACCGAACCGGATGGCGTCACCACCAAGATCAACGAACCCGGCCCGGAGCTGAGTGGTGAACAGCAGGAGGCCCTGATCGGGCTGTTGCTGGAACGCTCCCGTGGCGCCAGTTGGGTTGTTCTCGCAGGCTCACTCCCACCAGGAGTACCTGCGGACTTCTACGCCACAATCGCACGCCGGCTCCGGTCGGCCGCGGATGGAACGGCCGCTCCCGGCATCGCCATCGACTCCTCCGGAGCCCCGCTGGCGGCGGCCCTGGAGGGCGATGCCTTGGGCAAGCCGGACCTCCTTAAGCCGAACGCGGAAGAGCTCGCAGAGCTTGCCGCCGCTGCCGGTTTCACGAACGTCTCCACAGCTGAGCAACTCGAAGCAGACCCGGCCAAAGCCGCCGAAGCTGCTGCCGCCGTCGTCGCCAGCGGTGTAGGTGCCGTTCTCGCAACACTGGGGTCCAAGGGCGCAGTCCTGGTGACCGCAGACGGAGCGTGGCTCGCCACGCATCCGCCAATCAAAGCAGTCAGCACGGTAGGGGCCGGGGATTCCTCCCTGGCCGGCTACCTGCTGGCCGCAACCCAGGGCGGCTCCGCACAGGACTGCCTCCGTCAAGCCGTGGCACATGGTGCCGCTGCCGCTTCGCTGCCGGGCTCCACTGTCCCGGCAGTCCACCAGACAACCCCCGACGCCGTAACCATCACGGCCCTCCAGAAGGACTAACAGTGACCCAGCTGATCACACCCCAATTGGTCACCCTCGACCAGAACCTGGGCGACTCCCCTGCCGACGTCATCCGCGTCCTGGCTGGCAAAGTTGCCGCCGCTGGCCGTGCCACCGAGGTAGAAGGCCTGTTTGCCGACGCCTTCGCCCGCGAGCAGAAGACCGCTACAGGCGTCCCCGGTGGCATCGCCATCCCGCACTGCCGCTCCGCCGCCGTGGCTGAGCCGGCCCTGGCCATGGCCCGCTTGTCGCACAAGGTGGATTTCGGCGCCAAGGACGGCCCGGCGGACCTCATCTTCTTCATCGCAGCCCCGGACGGCGCGGACCAGGAACACCTGAAGCTGCTCTCCAAGCTGGCCCGCTCACTCATCAAAAAGGACTTCACGGCAGCGCTGCGCGCAGCATCCTCCGCACAGGAGATCGTGGAGTTGGTTGACGGTGCTTTGGCGGACAAGCCCGCTGCGCACGCGGCACCTGCCCCCGAAGCAGCTCCCGCAGCCAGCACGACGGCGGCTGCCGGACCCAAGCGCATCGTGGCAGTGACCGCTTGCCCCACCGGCATCGCACACACGTACATGGCGGCCGACTCGTTGGTTGCCGCAGCACAGGAAATGGGCGTTGACCTGCAGGTCGAAACGCAGGGTTCCTCCGGCGCCAAGCCACTGGACCCGGCGGTGATCGCTGCGGCCGACGCGGTGATCTTCGCCGTCGACGTCGACGTCCGCGGCAAGGAGCGCTTCGCCGGCAAGCCGGTCATCAACGCGCCCGTCAAGCGCGGCATCGACGAGCCCGCCAAGATGGTCCAGGAAGCCCTCGCCGCCGCCCAAGATCCGCATGCCCGCCGCGTTCCGCACTTCGGTGCCGAGGAGCAGGCAGAGCGCGCCGAGGAAGAAAAGGGTGAGCACATCGGCCAGAAGCTGAAGCGCGCACTCCTTACCGGTGTCAGCTACATGATTCCGTTTGTGGCTGGTGGCGGTCTTCTGATCGCCCTTGGCTTCCTGATGGGCGGCTACCTGATCACCAGCTTTGCGGACAAAATCATTGTCGAGAACAGCATCTTCAATCTGCCCACCGAGTTCCCGGACAACGCCTGGGGTCCCCTGGGTGCCTACATCGGCGCTGTCCTGTTCAAGATCGGCGCTCTCTCCCTCGGGTTCCTCGTTCCGGCGCTGGCCGGCTACATCGCCTACGCCATTGCGGACCGTCCGGGCATCGCCCCCGGCTTCGTGGCCGGTGCCGTGTCCGGCTTCATGGGCGCTGGCTTCCTTGGCGGCATCGTCGGCGGTCTCCTGGCGGGCTACGTCGCCTACCAGATCGGCAAGCTTGATGTCCCGCGCTGGCTTCGCGGCCTGATGCCGGTGGTGATCATTCCGTTGCTGGCGTCCCTGGTTGCCTCCGGTTTGATGTTCCTGATCCTGGGTGCTCCCATCGTGGCACTCACCAACGCCCTCAACGCAGGGCTTTCCAGCCTCACCGGCGCCGGAGCAATCGTCCTCGGCATCATCCTGGGCCTCATGATGTGCTTCGACCTCGGTGGTCCGGTCAACAAGGTCGCTTACGCCTTTGCTGTTGCAGGTCTCGGCGCCGCGAGCGTCTCCAACCAGGCTCCTTGGCAGATCATGGCAGCCGTCATGGCAGCAGGCATGGTTCCGCCGCTCGCCATGGCACTCGCCACCGTCCTGGACAAGAAGCTGTTCTCCCTTGCCGAGCGCGAAAACGGCAAGGCGGCCTGGCTACTTGGTGCCTCCTTCATCTCTGAAGGTGCCATCCCGTTCGCCGCAGCGGACCCGCTGCGCGTCATCCCCGCCAGCATGGTGGGCGGCGCCGTAACCGGTGCACTGTCCATGGCCTTCGGCGTTACGTCCAAGGCACCCCACGGCGGCCTGTTTGTCTTCTTCGCGATCGACAACTTCCTCCTGTTCTTCCTCTCCATCGCCGTCGGCGTAGTCATCACCGCACTGCTGGTCATCGCCCTCAAGCGCTGGGCCGTGAAGAAGCCGGTTGAAGCGGAAGCCACCCCGGCAACCGTCAGCGTCTAGACTTCCCACAAAGCCACCCACCACCACCAAAGGAGCACCAATGCCCGAACGTACAGCCACCATCGCAAGCCGCGTCGGCCTCCACGCACGCCCGGCAGCCATCTTCGCCGAAGCTGCGGGAGACTTGGATATCGACGTCACCATCGCGCGCCAGGGAGAACCGGCCGATGACGCCATGGACGCGGCCAGCATCCTGTCCCTCATGAGCCTGGGTGCGTCCCACGGTGACGTGGTGGTGCTGCGTGCCGAAGGCGAAGGTGCGGACGAAGCACTGGACAGCCTGGTGAAGATCCTCGAAACGGACCACGACGCCGAGTAAGGGTACGCAAAACCCTCAGCGACACGAAAAGAGCCTGGCGACACCCGAATATGGGTGTCGCCAGGCTCTTTTGGCTTCCGCCCCACTCCCTGGGACGAATCGTCTAACTGTTCAAGAATGCTGCAACCGACGCCTCGGTGGGCTTCACGTCCTTCAGCTCTTCCGAAAGGTACGCCTCGACGATCCGCGGATCCACGTAAGAAGAGCGGGCCACTGACGGAGTGTTGCCCAGAAGCTCCGACGCTTCCTTGATGGCCCTGGTGATGGCTTGGCGGGGAGTTCCCTTGTGACCGGATTTGATGAGGCACAGCGCGGCGGCCGCAGTGCCTTTCCACGTTCGGAAGTCCTTGGAAGAGTATGCCTCTCCGGCAATGCCTCGGAGGTATTCATTGATCATGGACCCGTCGACGTTAATCCAGGTTCCGTTGTCCTGGTAGGCAAGCAGGCGCTCCTTCCCTGGACGCTCCGCCAATGGTTCGAGAAAGGCCGCGAGAGCGGGATCGTGGATGGACGTATCCCATAGATGTCCACTTTTGCCAGGGAACTTCAGGAAAACGTCCGGCCCTTCCACCCTGGCGTGCCGGCATCGAAGCGTCGTAAGTCCGTAAGAGCCGTTTTGCTTCATGTAGACCTCGGATCCCACGCGGAGCGCTCCCAGGTCCATGAGCCGCACTGCTGCTGCGAGCGTCTGCTGTCGAGGGTCGGCCTCATCCTGAAGGTGGACCGTCACATTGCGGCGGACTGTTGGCAGAACCAAGCCCAGGGTGGCTGCCCGGATGAACTTCTCCGTGTCCTTCCGCTCCCGCCAGCGGGGATGGTAGATGTATTGGCCGCGCCCGGCACCATCAACGCCGGTGGCCAGGATATGCCCGTGCTCGTAGGGGCTGATCCATACGTCGGTCCACGCAGGCGGGATCGCCAGCGCGTTGATGCGCTGGCGATCCTCTTTGCTGACCAAACTCCCGTCCGGATGGCGGTAACTGAACCCCGTTCCAACTTTCCGGCGGATAATGCCGGGCTTCGAAAGGTCACTTCTCTTCAGCCGTGGCACCGGTCTGGGCCTTGTCTTTGGGCCGTTGGGGTTCTTGCTCAGGCCTCGTCCGGGTCCGTCACAGCAGCGCCGGCGTTCATGATCTCGGCATTGATCATCCAGACCAGCTGCTCAAGTCGGGCGATAAACGCGTGCAGCAGGTCCGCCGTCGTCGGATCTTCCTCGTCAACCTCGTCGTGAACGTCGCGCATGGTCTGAACGGCGCGCTCCACGCGGTCGGTGACCAGCTTGACGGCGTTCTTGGTGCTCACCAGGCCGGCCGGGAATTCTTCAAGGCGGGTTCCCTTGGCGATGGTCGCACTGCGCCCGTCGGGGAGGGCGTGGAGGGCACGCATGCGTTCGGCGGTGTCATCGGCGAACTGCCGCGTTGCCAGAACGAGCTCGTCCAGCTGAAGGTGGAGATCGCGGAAGTTCGGTCCCACGATGTTCCAGTGTGCCTGCTTCCCTTGGAGCTGCAGCTCGATGAGGTCGGTCAGGACGATTTGAAGGTTGTCTGCAAGCTGCTGTGACGCTTTCATGTGTTCCTCTCATGGACGTTCATGTGAGCCAAAAACGTGCCGCAAAACCTCTGCGGCAACTGCCCAATCATCTGGTGACGACTGCGATAAGCCTTTCATAAGGGTGCTTAGTAGTACAATGGGAAGTGTTACTGTTCACGACCGGCGAACTTCATCCACCGATGAAGCCGTTGGCTGGTAACGGTAAAGGCACTTCGAGGCTGCGGAAACGCCTCCTGGTACCGGCATAACCACATCGAAGTAAACCGGAATGCATAATCGGGAATCCCGGATTCATCAAAGATTCCCCGGAAAGGAATGTGCTGACCATGAATACGCTTCTGATCATTGCTGGTGTAGTGGCAATTGTTCTTCTTCTTGTGGGCGGATTCTCGCAGGCCCTGAGCTGGTTGCTGTGGGTAGGCGTAGTCCTCCTCGTTATCGCGGCCATTGGCTGGCTGTTGAGCTTCATGTCGAACCGTCGGGGTCATACGGTATAGAGCGCATCCGAGGACTTCCAACAGGTCAACGAGGGCTGTTCCCCGCGTTCATCAGCTGGACGCGGGGACGGCCCTCTGGCGCACCTACCCCTCCCCGGCCTCGTGCCCTGTCGACGCGGCGGGCGGAGCGGCATCCGGATCCTTGGGTGTGGGAAAGTCGTCGCCCGGCACTTCGGGAACGCCTTGCGCGGGACGCTCGGGGGTTTCAGCTCCGCTGCCACTGCCCGGGAGTTCCTGTTCGGGAGTCGGCGTACCGTAACCGCCGGGCTCGCTGTCCGGGTCAACCCGGTGCTCGTCATGACTCATTTTTCCTCCTTGGAATCCATTTGAGGCCCCGAAAAGTTCGAGGAATGCTGACAGTCCGACCGTAGTCCGGCACACCCCCGGCGTCCACCAATTGCTGCGGAGGCACAAGAATGGCAGACCAGGAACAAGTTCCAAGGATCGGCAGGAATGAATCCACGGAAGAACGCATGGACCGCAACTGGATGGAACTCATCCAGGAATTGCGGGTCCTCCAAACCGGCGTCCAGATTCTGGGCGGATTCCTGCTGACGCTTCCCTTCCAATCGCGCTTCGGAGAACTGGACGATTGGCAGCGGGGCCTTTACCTCTTCAACGTCATGGTGGCAGCCCTTACCACCGTGCTCATCGTCATCCCCGTCAGCGTGCACCGGCGGCTCTTCCGCCGCGGACTTAAGGCCACCCTTGTGTCCAGCGCTGACGTTGTCACCAAGTGGGCGCTGGGAGGTGTCGCGGTGTTGATTGTTGGCTCGGCGACCCTTGTCTTCGACTTCACGGCCGGGAGGACCGCCGGCATCGTGGCCGGCGGCTTCATCGTCCTGATGCTGCTGCTGCTGGTGGTTGGAATGCCCCTGTGGCTCTACCACCGCGGCATGAACGGCAACGGAAACGCCAAAGAGGAGTGAACATGCCGGGATCTGTCCAAAGCCGTGAAGCTTCGAGGGGAAACCACGGCCTGCCGGGTCAACGCGGGCCCGTACGCCAATGGCTAAAGAACCACGGCCTGTTATTGGCCAACCTCGGCCTGTTCGCCGTGTTCTTCGGCGGCATGATTCTCTCAGGCGCCGCGAACTACAGCGAGGAACAGCAAACCCACGGTGGAGCCCCTGTCGGCGTCCTTGAGTACCTGGGCACCGGCCACTTCGTGGAGGCCGTCTTCGAGAACTGGGAGTCGGAGTTCCTCCAGATGGCCATGTACGTGGTCCTCACTGTCTTCCTCTTCCAGAAGGGTTCCTCGGAGTCCAAGCCCATGGGCAAGAAGGCTCCCCAGGACGAGGACCCCCGTGATGCCAAGCCAACGGCCAAAACGCCCTGGCCCGTGAGGCGGGGCGGCTGGGTCCTGAAGGTCTACGAACACTCACTTTCAGGGCTGCTGGCGCTCCTGTTCCTGGCCTCCTTCACCCTTCACGCCCTCGGTGGAACGGCGGCCTACAACGAGGAACAACTCAGCCACGGCCTGCCACAGGTCTCAACCTGGGAGTACATGGCTTCGAGCCAGTTCTGGTTCGAGTCCTTCCAGAACTGGCAAAGTGAATTCCTGGCCGTCGGGGTGCTGGTGGGAGCATCGGTCTATCTGCGGGAGCGCGGTTCACCCGAATCCAAGCCCGTAGCCGAGCCGCATTATGAAACGGGATCCTAAGGCCACAGCTTTAAAGCCGGGGTTCCGGCCTGAGCTTTTTGAGCCAGATCTCGGTCTGGGCAATGTGGGCGGCCGTCGCCGTAGCCGCCATGGTCGGATCCCGCCGCGCGATCGCAGCCACGATTGCGCTGTGGCCGGCAGTGCTGTCCTCGCGCACAGCCGCACCGTCCTCGCCGTCGAAAATATGGAAGTGCCCGCCCCGGGAGCGGAAAAGCCTGACCAGTGCGTTGAGCGTCGAGTTCCCGCTTGCCCGGCAGATCTCCTCGTGGAACTGCGAGTCGAGTTCGGAGTACTCACTCGGGCTGTCAGTGGCCTCCATCCCCTCCACGAGCGCCTTCAATTTCGCGAGGACTTCCGGCGTGGCGTTGGCGGCCGCAGCAGCAGCGGCGTGCGATTCCATGAGCCTGCGGATTTCGAAGAGTTCCAGCAACCCGTCCAGTGGCAGCAGATCCACCAGCAGGGCGAAATTCTGGAGGATCACCGTCGGCTCCAAGGACGAGATATAGGTTCCCGAACCATGCCTTGACTCCATGACGCCCAGCGCAGACATGGCCCGCACAGCTTCCCTCAAGGAACTCCTTGAGACACCCAGCTGGGCGGACAGCTCAGCTTCGGGAGGACACTTCTGGCCAGCAGCGAGTTCACCCGAGGCAATCTTGTTCCTCAGGCCCTGCATTGCCGTCTCAACAGCACCCATATGTCCCCTCCTTCACATCCCGGTATCACGCTACCGCACCGGACCGGACAGCTCCCGGAGCGGAAACATTGTCATGCCTTCGCATCAAGACATCGTATCTCTTGCCCCACAGAAGCGCCCGTTAGGCGCAAGAGCAGGCATAAAGCGCAAAAGTCATCTTATGACTATTTCGGATTGTCCGTTGTCTCGCCGGAATCTGTGATGTAACTTACAGAGCGTTGCCCCATTTCTCCTGACGAAGGACGCCGTGATCCCAGCACCCCTCACAGTCCCCCGCCCGATGTTGACCCCCGAGGGCCAACCCGCCATGGCCGACTGGAGCCTCACACCGTCCAAAGTCCACCTCAACCACGGCTCCTATGGCTCCGTTCCCCGCGCCGCCCAGGCGCAGCAGCTCAAACTCAAGGAACTGATGGACCTGAACCCCTGCCCGTGGTTCATGAGCCAGTTCGAGCTGGTGGCCACGGCGCGAAGGGAGGTCGCAGCTTTCCTCAGTGTGGATCCGCAGCACCTTGCCATGGTCCACAACGCCAGCGCCGGAGTGAGCACGGTGTACAACTCGCTGGAGCTTGCTCCCGGCGCGGAGATCGTGACCACCAACCATGCCTATGGAGCGGTACTGCAGGGCGCAGAACGGATAGCCCGCAGATATGGCGGCCGCGTCCGGATCGCGGAAATCCCCCTCGAGGCGGACGCAGAGACTGTTTGTGCCTTGGTGATGGCCGAGGTGACTCCCCGCACGGCCCTGATCGTGGTGGACCAGATCACCTCCGCTACGGCCCGGGCCTTCCCTGTTGAAGACATCGCAAGCGCGGCTTCCCTCCTCGGGGTGCCCGTGTTGGTGGACGCAGCCCACGCTCCGGGCGTGCTGGAGTTTCCGGTTCCCGAATTTGAGGGTTTTTGGGTAGGCAATCTCCACAAATTTGCCTGCGCGCCCCGCGGAACGGCAGCACTGGTGGCACGGGGGCCGCAAGCACAGTCGCTGCAACCACTGATCGATTCCTGGGGCTTCCCCTACACCTTTCCGGAAAACTTCGACCACGTCGGGACCCAGGATGTGACCTCCTGGATGGCAGCCGGAACAGCCTTCGACACCATCGAAGAGCGGTACGGCTGGGGCACCTTCCGGAACTACGCCAAGGAGCTCTGCGACTACGGCCAGTCACTGATCGGCGAGGCGTTCACCAACGCCACGGGCCAGAACGCGGCGGTCGACGTCGGCATGCCGGTAGGGCCGCTGCGTCTCATCCCCCTGCCGGACGGACTCGCTACCACCCACGAGGATTCCCACGCCGTACGCGGCTACATTTCCGAGCATCTGGACATCGAAACAGCCATCACCACTTTCAATGGGCGGGGCTACTTGCGGCTTTCCGCCCACCTGTACAACTCCCCCAAGGACTACGAAATATTCGCGGAGAAGGCGGTTCCGGAACTTGTCCGGCTCGCCCGATCCCTCTAGACCCCACCCGCACCCGCTCAGCCGGTGCAAACACTCAACCAATCAACGGAGGACCCACGTGAAATCCAGAATTATGGCGTCTGCGGCAGCAGGCCTGGCGGCTGTTCTTGCACTTGCCGGGTGTGGAGGCGGCCAGCAAGCGGCCGATGGCAAGGTCACCTTGAAGATGGTGGAAAGCCTCACCAACCCCACCCGCACGGAGACTCTGAAGAAGCTCATTTCGGGCTTTGAGCAGGCAAACCCCGACATCAAGGTGGAGCTGATCTCACCGCCTACGGATCAAGCGGACCAGAAAATCCAGCAGATGCTCCAGTCCGGCAAGGGCGTTGATGTTGTGGAGGCCCGCGACATCACGGTGGGCTCGTTCGGCGCCAACAACTGGCTGTACGACATGACCAAGGACCTTGATGGCTGGGACGGATGGAACAACCTGACCGAGAACGCCGTCACGTACTCCAAGCAGAACGGCAAGACCTACTACATCCCCTACGGTTTCTATGGCCTCTCCCTCTTCTACCGCTCGGACCTGGTCAAGGAAGCCGGTTTCGACGGTCCTCCCAACAGCTGGGAGGAGATGGCGAAGCAGGCCGAAGCCCTTAACAAGCCGTCCGAAAACAAGTTCGGCTACGCGTTCCGTGGAGGCACCAACGCCAACTCCAACGCCGTAGCCATCATCGAGGCCTACGTGGCTGACGAGATCGACCGTGAGAACGCCTTCAAGCTGAGCAACGGCAAGACGATCTTCTCCTCGCCCAAGGCCCAGCAGGCCATGGATCTCTATATTGACCTGTTCAAGAAGGGCTCCCCGCCCTCATCCGTGGCATGGGGCTACCCCGAGATGGTGCAGGGCTTCAGCAACGGCTCCACGGCTTTCCTGCTGCAGGACCCCGAAGTGATTGCCACGGTCAAAGAGTCGCAGGCCATCAAGCAGGATCAGTGGAACGTCGCCCCGCTCCTGGTGGGTCCGGGCGGCAAGGCCATCCAGCCCGTCGCTTCGGCTGGCTGGGGCATTGCGGAATCTTCAAAGGCCAAGCCCCAGGCCGTCAAGCTCATCAAATATCTGGCCCAGGGCGACGCCGCAACCACGTTCAGCAAGGACAACAGCCTTGTCCCCACGCTGAAGTCCGCCGCCAAGGACACCTTCTACAGCACCGGCCCCTGGGCTGCCTACGTCAAGATGACGGAGAACCCGGACACGTACGTTTCGGCCATCCAGCCGCGCAGCGTTTCCTGGTGGACTGAGTGGATCAAGAAGTCCGACGGCGAACTTCAGCGGGTCCTCACGGGCCAGATGTCCACGGCCGAGCTGCTGTCCAGCTGGGATACGTACTGGACCGAAAAGATGAAGGGGTAACCTCCGGTGACTCTCGACGTCAAGCAGGCCGCACCGCCCCCATCGGGGCGCAAAGCCGCGCGGCCGGAGCCGGGCAGGGGCAGCTCGTCCAAAAGACGGTTCAATGGCCGGACAGCGTTGACCCTCTTGGCTTTCCTGGCACCGGCCGCGGTGTTCGTGGGGATCTTCACGTACTACCCCATGATCGCCGGCAGCCAGATGGCGTTCCGGAACTGGAACCTGAATGATCTTTCCGACACCTCGTGGATTGGCTTCGGGAACTTCCAGAGCCTGTTCGATGCTCCCGAGTTCGGGACGATCGTCCGTAATACCGTGGTGTGGGTTGTCGGCTCGCTGGTCCCGCAGGTAGTCATCGGGTTCGCCGTGGCACTGTTTTTGAAGCGGCGGTTCCGGATGCGCGGGGCATACCAGGCCATGATCTTCTTCCCCTGGGCCGTGTCCGGTTTCCTCATCGGCATGCTGTTCCGGTGGATGTTCAACGCGGAGTTCGGCGTAGTCAATGACCTCCTGATGAAGGCCGGGCTGATCAGCTCACCCATTCCGTGGCTGTCCGATCCCGGCTTCGCCATGACGGCGATCATCATCGCCAACATCTGGTACGGCGTGACGTTCTTCGCCATCATGATCCTTGCCGCCCTGCAGTCGGTGTCGGACGAGATGTATGAGGCCGCCGCTTTGGATGGTGCAGGCAAGATTCGGACGTTCTTCAGCATCACGCTGCCGAGCATCTCCACCACGCTGGCGTTGACCATCCTGTTGCGGGTGATCTGGATCTTCAACTTCCCGGACATCATCTTCGCGATGACCGGTGGCGGTCCGGCCGACCAAACCCACATCATCACCACGTACATGATCAAAATCACCCAGGAAGGCGACTACGGCAAGGCGTCCGCCCTGGGGTTGATCGTCATGGTCACCCTCATGCTTTTCGCAGCCTTCTACCTCATGGCCGTCCGTTTTCGAAAGGCAGACCGATGATCAACACTCCGACGCTCACGGGCCGCATCTCAAAGGTGGTCTTCCTGGGTCTTTGCCTGGTCGTCACTGTCTTTCCGCTGTACTGGATCGTGGTGACGTCCCTCAAGGAGCCGGGTGCCATCTACTCGCTGCCCTTGGATTACTGGCCACGGCAGTTGTCACTGGACAATTACATCGGGCTTTTCACCAAGTCCGACTTCGGCCAGTACATGCTCAACAGCCTGGTGGTGGCGCTGGTTGCGGCGTCGGTAGCGACGCTCATCTCGCTGCTCTCCGCCTACGTTCTGGCCCGGTTCCAGTTCTCCGGGCGAGGGGCCGTTCTGGGCGCCTTCCTCATCACGCAGATGATCCCGGGGTTCATCGCCTTGGGTCCGCTGTACCTGATGATGACCGACTTCGGGTTGGTGGATTCCAAGACAGGCCTGATCCTGATCTACATCGCCATCTGCATCCCGTTCTGCACCATCATGCTGCGCGGTTTCTTCGAGAACGTCCCTGATGCCCTGGAAGAGGCCGCCATGATCGACGGTTGCTCCAGGCTGGGTGCGCTCTTCAGGGTTATCGTCCCGGTGATGTTGCCCGGTATCGCGGCGAGTTTTGTGTTCAACTTCGTGAACTGCTGGAACGAGCTCTTCCTGTCGGTGACGCTGATGAACAGCGACAGCAACAAGACCATCCCGACGGCGTTGGCCGGCTTTATCTCCAGCTTCAACATTGATTGGGGTTCAATGTCCGCTGCCGCGGTTTTGACGGTGGTACCCACGCTGGTGATCTTCGCCTTCGCCAGCAAGTTCATCGTCCAGGGACTGACCGCGGGTTCAGTAAAGGGCTGATACGCAGCTACCGTCGGGCGCCCGTCAAGGCGCCCGACGGCGGTTCACGCCTTTTTCTTGGCCCGCGCCTTTGGCTTGCTGTCGGCTTTGGCGGCGGCAGCGTCGTCGTCGGACGCTTTTTCCTTGCCGCGCTTCTTGTCCAGGCTTCGCTTCAGTGCCTCCATGAGGTCGATGACGTCGCCGCCCTCGCCTTCGCCTTCGACGTTGCCGAAGGTGGCCTCGGTGTCGAGTGCCTCGCCCTTTTCCAGCTTGGCTTCGATAAGCGTCCTCAACTGGGCCTGGTAGTCATCTGTGTATTCATCGGGGTCGAAATCATGGGCCATGGATTCGACCAGGGAGGACGACATTTCCAATTCCTTGTCCGAGATCTTGATGTCCGTTTCCAGGGACGGGAACTTGGCCTCGCGCACCTCATCACCCCACAGGAGGGCCTGCAGCAGCAACACGTCACCGCGCACCCTCAGAGCACCGAGCCGGGTTTTCTGCCGTAGCGCGTACTGGACGATCGCGATCCTGTCCGTGTCCTCCAGCGTTTGCCGCAGCAACATATAGGCCTTGGGAGACTTGGAATCCGGTTCCAGGAAGTAGCTGCGCTCGTACATGATCGGGTCCAGCTGCTCGGCGGGAATGAACTCCACCACCTCGATTTCGCGGCTGTTTTCCTCAGGCAGGGACTTCAGTTCCGCGGCGGTGAGGACAACGGTGCGGCCTTCTTCCTCGTAGGCCTTGTCAATATCCTCGTAAGCAACAACTTCGCCGCAAATTTCGCATTTGCGCTGGTACCTGATGCGGCCGCCGTCCTTATTGTGGACTTGGTGCAGGCCAATATCGTGATCCTCCGTGGCACTGTAGAGCTTCACTGGTACGTTGACCAGACCGAACGCGATAGATCCCTTCCATATAGCCCTCATACACCCAGTCAACAGCACAACCCAGCGGAGGAGAAGAGGTGGCAGGCAAACAGCAGGAGCGCGTGAACGTGGAAGGCCACGAACTCACCCTGACCAATCTGGGCAAAATCATCTACCCGGAGACCGGCACCACCAAGGCTGAGGTGCTTGAGTACTACGCCACCGTGGCCCCTTTCCTGATCCCCGCTGCGGCCAACAGGCCGGTGACGCGCAAACGCTGGGTGAACGGCGTGGGGACCGCCGAACACCCGGGTCAGGTGTTCTTCCAAAAGAACCTTGAGGATTCCGCACCCCGGTGGATTCCGCGGGCCGCCATCCAGCATTCGGACCACACCAACGTCTATCCCATGGTGAACAACCTGGCGACCCTCACCTGGATGGCCCAGATCGCTTCCCTGGAGATCCACGTCCCGCAGTGGCAGGTGGACGCGTCCGGGACGCCGTTGAGGCCGGACCGCTTCGTCCTCGACCTGGATCCAGGCCCCGGCGCAGGTCTTTCGGAGTGCGTCGAGGTTGCCATGCTGGCCCGCTCCATCCTGCAGGACATGGGCATGGCGCCCGTCCCTGTTACCAGCGGGAGCAAAGGTATCCATCTGTACACGGGGCTGGACGGCACCCTGAAGTCCGAGCAGGTGTCCGCTTTCGCCCATGAGCTCGCCCGGGCACTGGAAGCCGACCATCCTGAGCTCGTGGTCAGCGACATGAAAAAGTCCTTGCGCAAAGGCAAAGTACTGGTGGACTGGAGCCAGAACAGCGGCAACAAGACCACCATCGTGCCTTACTCCCTCCGCGGCAAGGCCCACCCAACGGTAGCGGCGCCCCGGACGTGGGAGGAACTTGAGGACCCTGACCTGGAGCACCTCGACTACACGGAGGTGATGGAGCGGGCCAGTTCGGGCGAGGACCACTTCGCCCCCATTTCGGAACGGCACCTGCCGCCCCACACCGAGGACGGGACCGACGACGGCGGTACTTCCCGCAGCTCGGCCGGGGCCCGCGAGCGCGTGGTGACGGTGGAGAATCGTCTCGCCAGGTACGTCGGGATGCGCGATCCGGAGAAAACCCCGGAGCCGTTCCCGTCGTCGTCGGCCGCTTCCACAGCGGTGTCCGGCGGAACGTCAGACGGGCAGCCCAAACCCGGCGACCCCGCGCCGCCCGGGGGGATCTTCGTGATCCAGGAGCATCATGCACGCCGCTACCACCTGGACCTGCGGCTGGAACACAACGGGGTCCTGGCGTCCTGGGCGCTGCCGCGTGGAGTCCCGGAGACGCCGGACCGGAACAACCTGGCCGTCCACACGGAGGACCACCCCATGGAGTACGCCACCTTTGCGGGGGTGATTCCGAAGGGTGAGTACGGGGCCGGAACCATGACCATTTGGGACCGCGGCGAGTTCACGTGCGAGAAGTGGCGCGATGACAAGGAGGTCATCGCGACGCTCACGGGTGAGCCTGGAGGTGGCCTCGGCGGCACCAAGCGACTGGCCCTGATCAATACCGGGGATCGTTGGCTGATTCACCTGATGAAGGAGCAACCGGGCGGCAAGCGGAGCGCCAAAGCCACGCCTGCTGCTAAGCCCGCCGCCGAACCGCGTGAACCCGAGCCGCAACCCATGCGCGATTACGCCCCCATGCTGGCTACCTCCGGAACAACTGCCGATCTCCGCGGCGGCAACTGGCTCTACGAACTCAAGTGGGACGGCATCCGGGCCATCATCACCGGAACCGAGGGGCGGATCCGGCTGATGAGCCGCAACGGGAACGATCTCACAGCCACCTACCCCGAGCTCACCGACCGCGTCTGCTGGCCCGAAGGTGATTTTGTGGCGGACGGTGAAATCGTCGCCCTGGGCAAGGGGTCCAGGCCGGACTTCGGCCGACTTCAGCTGCGCATGAACCTCGTCAAGGCCGCCGACATAGAGCGGGCGCGGGCCTCGGTTCCGGTACAGCTGATGCTGTTTGATCTGTTGTACGACGCCGGCACGGACGTGAGCGGGCTGCCTTTGCTTGAGCGGCGCAAGCGGCTGGATGCGTTCGCGGAGCGCTTGCCCGGTGGATGCCCGCTCCATGTGTCAGCGGTGCTGGACCACGATGTCGAGGACCTCATGACAAGCGCTGCCGATCTGGGCTTGGAGGGCGTTATGGCCAAAAAGGCCGACAGCCGTTACACCGTGGGACGTCGCAGCGGGTCGTGGATCAAGCTCAAGCTGGAGCAAAGCCAGGAAGTGGTGGTGGGCGGTTGGCGCCCGGGAGCCGGGGCCCGGAGCGGGACTTTCGGGGCGTTGCTCCTGGGCATCCCCGACGGCGATGTCTTGCACTACGTGGGCAGGGTCGGCACGGGGTTCAAGGACTGGCAGCTGCGGGAAATTATGGAGCGGCTGGAACCCCTGGCGGTGGACGCTTCACCTTTTAAGGACATTCCGAGGGAGGACGCCGCCGGTGCCCGCTGGGTCCGACCTGAGCTGGTGGCCGAGGTGACTTTTGGTAACTGGACGGGGCCTGGCAGGCTGCGTCATCCGGTGTGGCGTGGGTGGCGCACGGACAAGTCCCCTTCCGACGTCAGCCAGCCCAACTAGGGGACAGATAACGCTCCTACGAGGCCTCAGTAGTGCGTTTGCTGTCCCCCAGTTGGGCTGGGGGGGTGGTCGGTTGTGTTGCGGGTGACGGTTTAGGACGAGTGCGGCATCTGCGGTCGGCTGGTCCGGTGGATCGCCGTTAGCGCTGCACCTTGGCCCATGCGGCCGTGGGCTTGGTCGCGGTCCTTCGGGTGCCGGCGTTTGCCGTTGCCGTCCGGCCATTGATTGGCTTGCTCCGTTCCCAAAGCCACGGCAATGACGGTCGGCTCGGGCATCGGTGCCATGTCCATGGACTCCACCAAGTGGTTTGCCACCTCAGGATCAATGCCCTCAGCGTTGTGGTTCGCAGTCATGGTTCTTCCTTTCCAGTGCGCCTGTTTTCCTATGGGCCTGTCCGCCGGAGTTACCAGCGGACCTTCTTCTCGGTCTTGGCTTGCTTTCCGCTGGCGGCGGTGGGCTTGTGCCCCTTGCCGGTGCTTTGCCAGCCGGCCGGAGCGCCGCCGCCCGACTTCCTGGCGAGCATTGCCCGTTGGGCGTCAGTGAGCTTGGACTTGATGCCGCCGGATGCGGGCTGCTTGTTGTCGTCTGAAGGGTTGGCAGTCATATGGACTCCTAAAGTGTGTGAGTCCTGAAGAGACACGTATCCCGTGGCGTTTGGTTAAAGAAAAGGCGTCGACAACGGGAACGGCGTGGAGGCAAGCCTCGACAGGCGTGGATTTTTGTCATCTGAAACGCAGCTGCATGCTCAAATCGAAGAGCACGGCTGGTCTACTCAAAAATCAGTGTTCCCATGCGTCATACCCTAACCATCATCCTGCACATTTGTGAACCCCTCCGTTAGCATGGCTCTCGTGAGCCGGAGCAGGTCGATCGTCGCCGCCCTTCGCGATGCGGGCTGTGTTTTCGCCGAGGACGAGGCCCGGCTCCTGATCGATGCCGCTGGCCATCCTGACGAACTCGACCGCATGGTGGCCCTGAGGGTGGGCGGCCTTCCGCTGGAACACATCCTCGGGTGGGTGGATTTCTGTGGGACCCGCATGGCCGTTGCCCCGGGCGTCTTCGTGCCGCGGCGTCGCACGGAGTTCCTGGTGCGACAGGCGGCGTTAACCGCCAGCCGCGGTGCCGTCGTCGTCGATCTCTGTTGCGGCTCCGGCGCCATAGGTGCCGCACTTTACGATCTTCTGGGCGGTTGCGAACTGCATGCGGCGGACATCGATCCCGCCGCGGTGACGTGCGCGCAACGGAACCTGGGGCCTCGTGGCGGCACTGCTTACCTGGGCGATCTCTTCGAGCCGCTCCCCCGCCGACTGCTGGGAATGGTTGACGTGCTCCTGGTCAATGCACCGTACGTCCCTACCGGTTCCATCAGCATGATGCCGCCGGAAGCGCGGGTCCACGAGCCGGCGGCAGCGCTCGACGGCGGCCCTGACGGCTTGGGTGTCCAGCGTCGCGTTGCGCTGGGGGCACCTCCGTGGTTGTCGCCGGGTGGGCTGCTTCTGATCGAGACTTCCAGACAGCAGGCCGCCGCGACGGCGGGGCTCCTGGCACGGGCCGGGCTTACTGTGGACGTGGTGACGGACGCGGATCTCGATGCCACACTGGTGGTAGGCGGTCACTGAGGGCCGTACTGGATTCGTCACTTTCAGGGCCGGGATTGGGCCCGTTACGTGGGCATAGCTAAACAATTTGGTAACAACGTGCTTCGCGGGGCAAAAACTGCCCGAAATCCGCGTCCTTGCAGGGCAAAAGCCGGTAATGAGATGCAACACACCTAGGCAATTTGCACCCCTGAGAGGGCCAAAAATCGGATCTCAACTCGGGTTTAAGGCCCAAACCGCGTAAAATTGAAACCCTGCCCAGAGCGGGGCAGCAGAAGTCGCAAGCAAATGACCTCCCTAGGAGAAGCCCAAATGCCCACAGACCAAAGCAACACCGTCTCTCCGGATGGCGCAAGGAACGCCGCCGGAAACACAGCATTGGCAGGCCACACCCCGGCCGCCACCAACGCAATAAAGAACGCAGCGAAGAAAGCGAAGCTCCGCCCGAAGCGCCGGTTGAAAGAATCGGACGTCAACGTGGTGGACAAGCCGATGCTGCGCAAAGCACTCGGCGGAACCATCGTCGGCAACACCATGGAATGGTACGACGTCGGTGTCTTCGGCTACCTCATCACCACCATGGGTCCGGTCTTCCTCCCCGAGGCTGACAAGTCTGTCCAGACACTCTTCCTTCTGGGCACTTTCGCCGCGACCTTCATCGCACGCCCCCTCGGCGGCGTCGTGTTCGGTTGGCTCGGCGATAAGGTGGGCCGCCAGAAGGTGCTCGCCGCAACACTGATGCTGATGGCGGCAAGTACGTTCGCCGTCGGCCTTCTTCCCGGCTATGCGCAGATCGGCATCTGGGCCGCCGCATTGCTGGTGATCCTGAAGCTTGTCCAGGGCTTCTCCACCGGTGGTGAGTACGCCGGTGCCACAACCTTCGTGAGCGAGTACGCGCCGGACAAGCGCCGTGGCTACTTCGCGAGCTTCCTCGACATGGGCAGCTACATCGGCTTCGCCCTGGGTGCCGCCTTGGTATCCATCCTGCAGCTCACGCTCGGACAGGCCGCCATGGAGGAATGGGGCTGGAGGCTTCCATTCCTGATCGCCGGTCCCTTGGGCCTGATCGCTGTGTACTTCCGTAGCAAGATCGAGGAATCCCCCCAGTTCCAGGCCGCCCTGGACGCCCAGGAAGCGAACGCCAAGGACGCAGCGTCGCACGATGCCGCTGTTGCCAAGGGCCCGGTGGGCATCATCAAGGCTTACTGGCGCCAGATTGTGCTGGCCATGATCCTGGCCGCCGCTGCCAACACTGTCGGCTACGCACTGACCTCCTACATGCCTACCTACCTCACGGATTCCAAGGGTTACGACCCCGTACACGGCACCCTGCTGACCATCCCGGTCCTGGTGATCATGGCCGTGTGCATCCCGCTCACGGGCCGGCTCTCGGACCGTATCGGCCGTCGTCCGGTCCTGTGGATCGGTGCAGGCAGCACTGTCCTGTTCGCAGTCCCGGCCTTCATGCTCATCGGCATCGGCGAGATTTGGTCCACGCTGGCAGGCCTGGCCCTGGTGGCGTTCCCGGTGACGTTCTACGTTGCGAACCTCGCATCCGCACTGCCTGCCCTGTTCCCGACCTCCAGCCGCTACGGTGGAATGGGCATTGCCTACAACTTCTCCGTGGCGATCTTCGGTGGCACCACCCCGTTCATCGTGCAGGGCCTCATCGAGGGCACGGGCAACGACATGATGCCCGCGTACTACCTGATGGCAACATCCATCGTGGGCGCCATCGCCATCTACTTCCTGCGTGAATCGGCCCAGCGCCCGCTGCCGGGCTCCATGCCCAGCGTGGACACGCAGGCCGAAGCCCGCGAACTCGTGGAAACGCAGGACACCAACCCGCTCATCAACCTGGACGAGATGCCGTTCGACGGCCAGCCCATCGATGATGCCGTGTTCGGCTCAGGCAAGAAGGACATGACCCCCGCGTAGGAACCGTTTGCCTGCAACTTCTGCACAGCGACGCTTACTCAAGCGACACGGATAGTCCGCGGCAATCCGCCGCCCACTGTAGCCACCAGCCCCAAGGCGCTCTCCTTGGTGTTGGTGGCTACGGGCGTTAAGACCCCAGCTGGGCCGCGACAGCCTCACCGATGATCCGCGCACCCTCCGGGAAGCGGCCCGGGTTCGGCCCGGCGTAGTTGAGCCTGATGTACGGACCCTCCGGTTCCGCGGGAAACCATTCGGACCCGGCCGCAATGAGCACCCCGGCCGCCTCGCAATCCTTGGTGAGCCGTTCGACGTCGAACCCGTCCGGCATCCGCAACCACAGGTTGAGGCCGCCCTTGGGCAGGTGACTGAGGTGCGCCTGCGGAACGAACTCCCGCAGGCTCGTGACCAGCAGGTCGCGCCGCGACTGCAGCTGGTGGCTCAGTCCGCGAAGGTGCGTTTGCCACCCGGGCTGCGTGACGACGTCGAGCGCCGCAGCCTGCAGCAGGCCGCTGACGTACATCGACTCCGCCGCTTGCGCGCCCATGATCCGTTCGCGTGCCGGGCCGCGGGCGATGATCGCGGCAACGCGGATGGATGGGGAGACGCTCTTGGTCAAGGAGCGGATGTAGACCACGTGCCCCGAGTCGTCCTTGGCGGCAAGCGGCACCGACGGGGCTGTGATGCCGAAATCGTGGGCCCAATCGTCCTCCACCAGGAAGGCGCCGTGGCGCTGGACAATCCGCAGCACTTCCTCGCTTCGCTCCGCGGACCATTGTGCTCCGGTGGGATTCGCGAAGTTGGGCTGGGCATAGAACAGCCGGGCGCCCGATTCCTCGAAAGCCCTGTCCAGTTCGTCCGGATCCGGGCCCTCCGGCCCGCTGGGGACAGGGATGACGTTCACACCCGCCTGCCCCGCGGCCAGCAGCGCACCCCAATAGCTTGGCGACTCCACCAGCAACGGCTGGCCGTGTCCCACGAGTCCGCGGAAGATAGAGCTGAGGCCGCTTTGGCTCCCGGGAAGTACGACGACGTCGCTCGGCTGGGGCGGCGTGACGCCCACCGGCGTCGAGGTGCTGAGTTCGTGCGCGAACCAGGATTGCAGTTCCGGAAGGCCCTGCGCCGGCGGCCGCGACAATGCAGCGTCTCCCCGTGCTGCGCGGGTCAGCGCGGCGCGGACCAGCCTTTCCGGGAGGAGCTCGCGGTCCGGATAACCGGAATGGAAGGCGATGACATCATTGGAGGCACTGCGCATGGCGGCGGAGTTCAGGGGCCTGGCAGCCTGGGCCGAACGAAGGGCTGCGGTCTGCCAGCCGTAGTCTGATGGCCGGGCCGTGCGGTAGGCGCGGACGAAGGTTCCGACGCCTGGACGGCTCTCGATCAAGCCCTGGGCGGTGAGGGTTCGCAGCGCCTTTTGCACCGTCACGGGACTCACTTGGTACTCGGCCACGAGTTGCCGGGTGGATGGCAGCTTTGCTCCGGGGGCGGCTCCCGCGATCCATTCTTTTACTCGCGAGACGATCCGGGAACTGCTATCGTTATTCATGAGTCACAATAGTAGCGCTACTACGATTTCACGGCCAGTGGTATCTACCAGAACATCCAGCGGTATCTGGTGGGGCCTCCTTGGCGTCGTTGCCTTCTCTTTCACTGTCCCGCTCACGCGTGTGGCGGTGGAGGGTATGTCGCCCCTGTTCATTGGCGCGGGTCGGGCAGTGGTGGCGGCCCTTCTTGCGGCACTTGCCCTCGGCCTGACGCGGCAACGGTTTCCCCGTGGCCGGCAGTGGCTCCGACTGGCAGTTGTGGCCGGCGGAATCGTTGCGGGATTCCCTTTGCTGACCACCTTCGCACTGACCAGCACGTCGGCCAGCCATGGCGCCGTCGTGATCGCGCTACTGCCAGCTGCCACGGCGACGATAGCGGTGATCCGTGGCCGGGAACGTCCCCGCCCCTTGTTCTGGGTCCTTACCGCGGTGGGAGTCGCGGCCGCGTTGGTCTTCGCGCTGGTTCAATCCGGCGGTTTCGGTTCGCTCCACTGGGCTGATCTGCTGCTGCTCGGAGCCGTGCTCGCAGCTGCCATCGGCTACGCGGAGGGCGGCTTGCTGGCCCGTGAGCTGGGCGCCTGGCAGACCATCTCCTGGGCCTTGGTCGTCGCCTCTCCCGTGATGATCGTGCTGACGCTGGCAGCGCTTGCTTCCGGATTGCCCGAGGCATCCCCCGTCCAATGGTTGTCCTTCGCCTACCTCGGAGCGGTGAGCATGTTCCTGGGATTCTTTGCCTGGTATCACGGACTTGCGATCGGACCCATGGCGCAGGTCAGCCAAATCCAACTGGTACAGCCCGTCATGACCATCGCCTGGGCCGGTCTCCTGCTGGGTGAGCCGATGACCTGGACCACTGTCGTAGGCGGGCTCGCCGTGATCCTCTGCGCAGGCGCCGCCGTCCGCGTCCGACTCACCCCGCCGTCGAAACACTGAAGCTGAACCCGAAGGAAGAAAGCAATGTACACCCCAGCGCATTTTGCCGCCTCTGACGAAGCCATCCAAGCTCTTCTCACCCACAGCGGGGCCGCCAACCTGGTCACCATGTCTCCGGACGGCTTGCTCGCCACCCTTCTCCCGTTCGTCTACGAGCCGTCGGTGGGTGAGCACGGCGCCCTGCAAGCACACATGGCCCGCAACAACACCCAGTGGTCATCCCCCGTTTCCGGTGAGGCGCTGATGATCGTCCAGGGCGCGGACACCTATATATCCCCGTCGTGGTACGCCTCGAAGGCTGAACACGGCCGGGTGGTGCCCACGTGGAACTACTCCACAGCGCACGTCTACGGTGAGCTTGTTGTCCACGACAACGTCGAATGGCTGGGCAGGCACGTCCGCCGCCTCTCGGATCAGCACGAGTCCGGCATGGACCGGCCGTGGTCCGTCGACGAAGCACCCGAGCGGTTCATCGCCGGGCAGCTGAGGGCCATTGTCGGCGTCGAACTTGTGATTACCCGGGTGGAGGCCAAGACGAAACTCAGCCAAAACCGCAACGCTGCCGACGTTGACGGGGTTATCGCCGGACTGCGCGCTGCGGGCAAGCCCGGGAGCGCAGCGGATGTGGAACGCGCCCGGACCTCGTAGACTCGGCGCATGCGTGACGATTCTGCTCAAACCCCAGGGCCCAGGGGATCCATCCACCACTTGGAGATCTGGGTGCCATTCCTGGAGCGCGCGAGGGAAGAGTGGGGTTGGCTCCTGGGACAGCTCGGCTATGAGCCGTTCCAGGAGTGGCCCACAGGGTGCAGCTGGAAGCTCGATGGAATGTACGTGGTGGTGGAGCAAACCGATGCCATCACCGGCACGGCCCATCGCCGGACCGATCCCGGCGTCAACCACGTGGCGTTCCATGCAGGCACTCGCGAGGACGTGGACAGGATCCGTGCACTCGGCGCGGACGCGGGTTGGTATGAGATGTTCGAGTCGAAGTACCCGCACGCAGGCGGACCGGACCACTACGCCGCCTACCTGCTGAACACTGACAGCTACGAGGTTGAATTGGTGGCTGATTAGCGGGCGCGGCCAAACTGCTACGTCGGGGGAACGGCCGGACGCCACATGGCTACCCTCGGCCAACGGGTCAGCCCCAGCTCCGCCTCGTGCTCCATCAGGCGGGCCAGCTCCGGACCCCAGCTGCCGGCGTCGAGCACTTCGAACCCAAGGCGGCGGTAGTACGGGGCGTTCCATGGCACGTCCCGGAAGGTGCTCAGGGTCTGGCGCTGCATGCCATGACCGCGGGCCCACACCCGTGCTGCGTGCAGCAACTCACGGCCCAGCCCTTGATGCGCATGGTCCGGGTGGACGCTGACCTGCTCCACGTGGCCTTGCCCATCGACGACGTCGGCCAACAAGTACGCCACCGGATAATCCAGCCCGTCCACGGACACCCAGGCGCGGCCGGCGGTGGCGTAGCTGTTCAGCTCCTCAATGGACAGTGGCTCGTCGTCGGCCACCGTGTCCATCCCCAGTGCCCGGAATGCCTCACCCGCGGCACGTTCGATCTCCTGCAGGATCACCAGGTCGTCTCCATGCGCGGGCCTGATCATTGCCGGGTGTCCAGAGCTGGAGGTGTTTGGGCCACCAGGAACCCGCTGCGCTCTTCGATCAGGTTCTGAAGGTACCGACCGAGGACCAGCTTCTCCACCAGGCGGCCCAACGGACCAAAGGGAGCGGCGAATTCCACGGTGTCCACCATCAGAGTGCCACTGCCGTCCGGCCGGAACTCATGCGTGTGGCGGAGGTACTTGAAAGGGCCCTTCACCTGTTCATCAGTGAACGACGACGGCGCCTCCATCCGCACGATCCTGCTGGTCATGCGGAACCTGACTCCCAGGTGCCAGGCCTGCCAGGTCACAGTTTCACCTTCCGAGATGAGGCCTGTGGTGGTGCCGGCGATGGCCTTTTCGCGGCTCTTTGTCATCGAACCAACGTGGGCATCGATGTTCCTTGACAGGTCAAACAGTTCTTGCGGCGGCATGCTGGAACGGGTGCGGCAGACGAAAACGACGGGCATACCTCGATCTTCCCAGAACTGTCCCTGTTCCGGGCTCCGGAATTCGCTACGGGTTGTGACCGGGCTTATGGCGGCACCGCTGACAGCCCTGATAACTTCGGAAACAAACCCTGAACGATTGGTGGTGTCCGCCCGTGCCCGCACTCCTGAGGCATGCCCGCGAACTCCACAGGCTTGGTCCGGCAAACAACGACCGCCTGTCAGCCGTCCGCGTCGCACTGAGCGTTGCACTGCCGGGGCTTTTCCTGATTCTTCTCGGCCGCCCCGAGCTCATGTTGTATGCCGTCTTCGGCGCGTTGACGGGGATGTACGGCCGCAACGAAAGCCACCAACTCCGGCTAAAACACCAGGCCCAGGCCGCGCTGATCCTCGTCGGCGGCCTCACCATTGGCGTGTTCCTTTCGCTCAACCACATCCACTCGTGGTGGTTGGTGGTGGTGGCCACCATGTTCGCCGGCGCAGGGTCCTTGTATTCGGACCGCGTGCGCTTGAAACCGATCGGGCCATTCTTCGGCATCCTGGCCTTGGGCGCCTGCGCTTCGGTCCCCACCAGCGTCCCGTTCACGACGGCGGTACTCGTCGGAGCGGCCTCGGCCGCCTTTTCGATGCTGGTTGGCTTCGCCGGGTGGTTCCGTCGCCGCACCTGGGTAGCCGGAGCTGGCCGGGATCTTCCTGCCCTCCGGGGTCCGCTTCGAACAGCCGCCCTTATCCACGCGGCCCGCTATTCCCTGGCGGTGGGTTTGGCTGGTGTCATTGGTGTTCTTAGTGGCAGCGGCCATCCGCACTGGGCCATGGCGGCAGCAGCCGTCCCCCTCGCCGGTGCCGACCTGCCAAGCCGGGTCCACCGCGGTATCCACCGCATCGTGGGAACGTTCCTCGGGTTGGCGGTGGTCGCCGTCGTGCTTTTCCCCACTCCGCTGTCTCCGCTGCAGTACTTTCCAGGCCACGAAGCCGTGGTCCTCGCCGCGGTGGTGATGCTGTGCCAGTTCCCCACGGAGTTGTTCATGGCCCGGCACTATGGGTGGGCCATGGTGTTCTTCACTCCGGTGATCCTGTTGATCGCGCAGCTTGCCTCGCCGATGGATCCGGGTGTGCTGGTGATGGAGCGTGCCATCGAGACCTTTGTGGGTGCCGTGGTGGGGATCGCTGTGGCCGTGGTGGTTCAGCGGCGTCGGTGAGCACCTGGGATGCGGGACATCTGCGCCAGATCACTCGCGCGTGAAAATCAGGGTTCCAAAGGCCGGCGCGGAGGTCCCGACGTCAACTTCGCAGGCAGGACGCGCGCGAAGAAGCTGACCACTTTGTAGCGTTTGGTCGGGATGGACACGCCTTTGCCCTTGGCGTTGTCCTCAAGGCCCTCGCGGACCACCCGCTCGGCGGTCAACCACAGGGAACGTGGCGCTACGGACTTGTCCATGCCCATGCGGTCGTGGAACTCCGTGTGCGTGAAACCGGGGCAAACCGCCGTGACCTGGACACCCGATTTCGCATACGTGATGTTGGCCCACCGGCTGAAGGTCACCTGCCAGGCTTTGGCCGCAGAGTACGTCCCCCGGTTCGCGAACGCGGCCACGCTGGCGACATTGATGATCCGGCCCTTGCCGCGCGCCAACATCACCTCCAGCGCAGCGTGCGACAACTCCATGGGCGTCTGGACGTGGAGGCGCAGATGTCGGCGTTCCTCGTCCAAGTCGTTGTTCTCAAAGGACTTCAAGAGCCCGATCCCCGCATTGTTGACCAGCACGTCGACCGGTCGGCCTGCGTCCTTGAGGCGGTCGGCAACCGCTGAAACCCCGACGTCGGTAGTCAGGTCCGCGGACAGCACCTCCGCCGAGATACTGAAGTCGCGTTCAAGTTCCTCGGCTTTGTCCTTGAGCCGCTGCTCGTCGCGGGCTACCAGGACCAGGTGGTGCCCGGATTCGGCCAGTTGACGGGCGAACTCGGCACCAAGCCCGGCAGTTGCTCCCGTCACCAGGGCAGTAAGTTCATTGGCTCGAGTGGTCATGCGCCTAGACTAGTCCCCCAACTCCCCCCGCGAGATGGCATTTAATGACAATGTCCGGGCGCGGGATTGTCATCAAATGCCAACTCGGTGGGGGTTGCTAGGCGAACTTGGCCAGCGGGTTGGCGAGGCGGCCGGCCATTTGGAGACCGCCCGAAGGATCCGAAATGTCCAGCATTTGTTGGTTGTTCCGCAGCTGCAGCCGGTTGAGGCAGGACAATTCGAAGTCCGGAGCGAAGAGATCGTGCATGGCGAACTGGTCTGCGAGCTCGGGGTGGCGCTGCTGGTACTCCCTAAGCACCGACGCGGCGGTTCCCCAGAACTCGTCTTCGCCAAGTGTCCCGTCCTCAACGAGGATCGCCGACAGGAACCGGAAGATGCAGTCGAACACATCCGTGAAGATCGCCAGGACCATTTCCTCGGCGGGGATCTCAGCCTTGATCCGGGAGACGTCCTCCGGGAGTTCAAGCCTGTCCCCCATCACGACGATTTCCTCAGCGAGGTCCTTCATGATGGCCCGGACAGGAACACCGTCCTCAAGGATCAGGATGACGTTCTCGCCATGGGGCATGAAGGCGAGTTCGTATTCGTAGAGGGAGTGGACCAGCGGTACGAGGTAGGCCTCGAAGTAGCGGCGAAGCCACTGGGCGGGTGCCAGTCCGGACCGCGAGATCAGCGCCGAGACAACCGAGGCTCCGGACTGGTCCACGTGCAGCAGCGATGCCATGGTGGCCAATTGCTGCCCTTCCTCAAGCAACGGAAGGGGACTTTCCCTCCACAGGGCAGAGAGCATCTTCCGGTACGGAGAGCCCTTCGCAGACGCTGCCTCGTAGTAGTGGTTGTGGTAGCCGATGGCAGCGCTTTCCTTGATCATGGCCAGGCCCCGGTTCTGGAGCTCCTGGTCATTGTCGATCAGTTCCTGCAGCCAATCGTTGATGGCCGGCGTGGCCTTCATGTACTGCGGCGACAGTCCCCGCATGAAGCCCATGTTCAGCACCGACATCGCCGTCTTCACGTAGGCCTTCTCCGGCGAGGTGGTGTTGAAGAACGTACGGATGGACTGCTGCGCTTGGTAGTTGTCATCGCCGGTGCCCAAGTAGACGATGTGGCGCTGGGCGATTTCTGCCGCGAACGTCACAGTGAGCTTGTTGTCCCACTGCCAGGGGTGCACCGGCATCAGGAGATAGTCTTCGGGGTCCAGCCCGGAAGCGGAAAGCTCCGCGTTGAACCACGCCAAGGTTGCGGGGCCCAGTTCCGCCTCGAAGTGGGTCCGGTAGTCCAACCCGGCGCTGGCTGTGAACACGGCCTTGCTGCGGTGCACCGCGATCCATTGCAGCTTCACCGTCGCACCCGCTTCCGGAGCGAATGCGTGATAATCGGCAATCCCAAAACCAAGCCGGCCATTGTTGGCAACGAAGCAGGGGTGGCCTTCGGTCATGCCGTGCTCGATCGCTTGGAAATCCGCCGCGCGGTCCTCCCCCTTGGTCACCCCGGCCACCAATTCGGCCGAGCTGAAAGGCTTGCCCTGCTTGTACGCGTGGCTGGCCAAAGTGCTGCTGATTTCCTCGAGATACACGGGGAGCATGTCCTGCTTGATGGCCAAGGCCTCCTGGAATTCCGCGATAAAGTCCAGCGCATCGATCGGCAACTCTGCGCCGTCACGCAGCCTGGCAATGGATTCCGGCACTACGGACCAATGGTCAAGTTGCAGCACGCGGGCGCGGAAGCGGTACTCAATTGTGTCGTCGTCGCTGGCGATCCTGTAGAGCCCGGTGCCCTCCCCCTCCTCCCGAACCAGTTCCGGAACCAGGATGCGCTCATGTGAGAACTCGGCGATGGCCTTGCGGACAAGGTGCCGGTTGGCTATGGACCACCGCTCCGGGGTGAGGTGGGCGACGGGCACGGCTACTTCATGGACGGGTGTATCAATGCTTGTGGTCACAGGGATGCTCCTCTGGTCGCCGCGGTGGGCGCGGCCAGGATCGGGGTCAGGGTGGCCAGGAAATCTTCGCGGGTGCAGAAACTCAGCAGGGCCTTCTTGTGGTCTTCGGCAGGGTCGACGGCGGGAAGGGTCACCACGCCGTGCGGACGGAAGCCCACCTTTTCGTTGAGCACATGGATCTTGTGGTTACGGGCGTCAGGCTCGACGACGACCCGCTGGTTTGCGGGGTCGGCGAACAGTTCGGTCATGACTGCCTGCATGACAGCGGTGGTGTAGCCCGGTTGAGGGTCAAAGTTGGGCGGCGACACCAGGAGGTGCATGCCGACGTCGCCCGGTTGGACCTCGTAAACGTCCGCCAACGGCGACGATTCCGGAAGGTACCGCTCCATCAGGAAGGCGGGGTCGCCGTCGTCGAGCCCTAAGAAGGCCTGGTGGTGACCAGAGGCGGCGATCTTCGAGTATTCCTCCACAACGTCTTGCTCCGTGGATGAAACCATGCCCCAGAAGCGAGCGTACTCCTGGCTGACCCAGCTGTGGAGGACGGGTGCGTCGTCCACAGGATTTACGAGCCGGAACGTGAAGCTCACAGTGCGGCTCCTGCGGTTTCAGCTGCCATGGCCGCGGGTGCCCCGAACTGTTGGAAGGCGATGCTGCGCTCGATCGGGTAGATCTCGCGGCCGGTGATTTCGCGCAGGATCACGGAGTTCCGGTAGGCGGCCATGCCGAGGTCGGGGGTGACGAATCCGTGAGTGTGCAGCTCTGCGTTCTGGACGAAGATTTCCCCGGGTTCGACGCCGGTTCCATAGTTGCGTTCGACGTCGAACCGGCCCTTGTGGTCGCGGCGGATCCGGTCCTCGATGCCGCCCAGGAAGGCAGGTTCCTTGTAGCTGTAGCCGGTGGCGAGCACTACAGCTTCGGATTCCAAGCGGTAATCACGGCCGTGCTCCTCGTGGCGCAACTGCAGGGTGTGGGTGCCCGACGCCGCGTCCCAATCGGCAGCGGTCAGCGACGAGTGCGTGTGCAACTGCGTGTCCACCATGCCGGTGAGGCTCTTGGTGTAGAGGAGATCGTAAATGTCGTCGATCAGGTCCGAGTTGATGCCCTTGTAGAGGTTCTTCTGGTTCTTGATCAGGGAATCGCGCTGCTCGCCCGGGAGCGAGTGGAAATAGTCCACGTACTCCGGCGAGGTCATTTCCAGCGTGAGCTTGGTGTATTCCAGCGGGAAGAAGCGGCCGGAACGCGTGACCCAGTTGAGCTGGTAGCCGTAGACGTCGATCTCCGACAGGAGCTCGAAGTAGAGCTCCGCGGCGCTCTGTCCGCTGCCCACGATGGTGATGCTGCGCTTGGACTGCAGCTCACTCTTCCTCGACAGGTAGTCGGCGTTGTGGAGGACCAGTCCCCCGGCTTCGACTATCCCTGCACAGGAGTCCGGAACATAGGGAGAGGTGCCGGTACCCAGGACCAGGCGGCGGGCGCGAAGGACCTCAGCGCCATCCGGGCCTTGTACCGAAAGGCTGTACACGCCGTCGTCGTAGCTAACATCCAGCACATCCGTGCTAAAACGAACCGATTCCAGCTGCCCCGCCACCCACTGGCAGTACTGGTTGTACTCGGCGCGCAGCGGGTAGAAGTTCTCGCGGATATAGAAGCGGTACAGGCGGCCGGTCTGCTTCAGGAAGTTCAGGAACGAGAAGGGCGACGTCGGATCTGCCAGCGTCACGAGGTCCGCCATGAAAGGCACCTGCAAGTGAGCTGGCTCAAGCATCATGCCCGGGTGCCAATCGAAGGATTCGCGGCGGTCAAGGAATACGCAGTCAAGGTTGTCGACAGGCTCACTCAGGGCTGCCAGCCCGAGGTTGAAGGGCCCGACGCCGATGCCCGCGACGTCGTAAATCCTGCTGTTGTTGGGGGTGCTCATGCTGCTGCCTCCGTGGATTTTGCGAGGAGGCTGGCGCCAGTCCTGCGGATGAGTTCGATGATTTCCTGAATGTCCTTCAAGGAGGCCTCCGCGTTGAGGAGGGTGAACTTGAGGTAGTGCCGTCCGGCGACCTTGGTACCGGCCACTACGGCTTCGCCGGAGGCGAAGATGGCTGAGCGGATGGCAGGGGTGAGAGCATCCGCTGCGTCTTCGTCGAGCTGTGAACCGCCAACGAAAGGCCGGTAACGGAACACCAGGGTGCTCAACTGGGGCGCAGCCGCGAGTTCGAACTCTACGTCGTCGGCAAGCAGCGAGCCCACACGGCCCGTCAGGTCAATGGCCTCGTCGAAAAGCGCGCCGATGGCGTCGGCGCCCATGATGCGCAGGGTAAGCCAGAGTTTCAGGGCGTCGAATCGGCGGGTGGTCTGGATGCTCTTGTCCACCTGATTGGGGATCTCGGCCTTGGCAGCGCTTTCCGGGTTCAGGTAGTCGGCGTAATACGTGACGTGGCCGAGCATGGATCCGTTGCGGACCACGACTGCACTGGAGCTGACCGGCTGGAAGAAGGTCTTGTGGAAGTCCACGGTCACGGAATCCGCCAGGTGGATACCCTCCAGGAGGTGGCGGTATCGGCCGGAGACCAGCAGACCGCCGCCGTAGGCAGCGTCGACGTGGAGCCAGGAATCGTAGGCGCGGACCAGCGCTGCAAGCTCGGACAGCGGATCTACCGAGCCAAAGTCGGTGGTCCCGGCGGTTGCCACAACCGCCATGGGTACCAGCCCGGCGTCGTGCGCTTCGGCCAAAGCAGCTGCGAGCGCGGTAGGGTCCATGCGGTGGTCTTCGGCGGTGGGGACGGCGATGGCGGCATCGAAGCCCAGGCCCAGCATCGATGCGGACTTCTGGATGCTGAAGTGGCTGTCCGCGGAGGTGAAGATGCGGAGCCGGTCCAACAGCTGCGGCAGGCGGGCTTCGTGGTCACCGGCACGCAACTTGGCGACCGCGTGGTTGCGGGCAATCAGCAAGGCCTGGAAGTTGGATTGGCTGCCCCCGGAAGTGAAGACGCCGTCAGCTTTGTCCGTGAAGCCGATTCGCTCTGCGGTCCAATCGATCAGGCGGCGTTCGATCATGGTGGCGCCGGCGCTCTGATCCCAGGTGTCCATGGAGGAGTTCACCGCCGAGAGCACGGCTTCACCCACCAGCGCCGGAATGACGACAGGGCAGTTCAGGTGCGCAGCGTAGCGGGAATCGTGGAAGTAGATGGCGTCCTTGAGGTACAGCTCATCAAGCTCTTCCAAGGCAGCAGCAGTGTCCGGAAGCGGTCGGTCGAGGTCCACGGCGCCCACCTTTGCTTTGAGGGCTGCGTGTCCGACGCCGGTGAAGGGCTGCGTGGTCCGCTGGACCTTGGTGGAGACGGCATTGACTCCTTGAAGCACCTGGGCCACGTAGCTGGGCGAATTGCGGGCGTTGAACAGCTGGTTGGTGGCAGCGAGGGCCAGCTCCACTTTGGAACCGAAATCCGGCTCCTGGGCAATCCGCTCTTCGACACTGGGTGACGTCACGACAGCTTCCTTCCGTTTACATTGGGGCACTTGTTAGCAAAGGCAAGCCTTACTTAGGTAACCCTTTCCGTCAAACTTTTGTGACCTATTTCGCTTGCGAGGCCATTTTTCATTGGATCGCTGCCCGATTCCGCGTCATTGACTTTCGCTCTGGCGGGTTTGGGTGGAAAATTCTGCCCGCGTTTGGCCACAGACTGTCCGGACCTCCTTCTCCCAGGGGTCGCTCCGCCCTGGGAGTAGAGTGCAAGGACTATCCCATTAACGGTTGGGGGACCCCTTGAAAGACCACGTCCACGAACGGATCGGCTTCCGCGAAATCGACGAGCACGGGAATGCCGTTCAAGCGGTCAGCCCCCACGTACCTGAGTCGCTGGACCCGCCGCGGAAGGGCTTCCCGGTGAATCCCTTCATTGTTGCCCTGTGGGTCATTGCCGCTGGACTGTTGTGGCTGGGATTGTGGGCCGTCGCCACCGCTGCCGGGGCCATGACCTCACCGGCTCCCTACCAGTCCACCCAGTCCGCACAGTTCATGTACATGATGCTGTCCAACGCGCCCTACGCCCTCCTGGCCGGCATTCTGATTATTGCGGCTCTCTTGTTCTGGCATGGGCTCCAATGGCAAAAGAAGCGGTCAGCCAGGCCGTAAATACCTGGTGACCGCTTCTCCGTTGTAGGTGAGTGACGTGCCCTGCAGCTAGAGCACTGCCGCACCAAGAACGCATCTGATGTCCTTGGCCGGTTTCGTCACCTCGGCGTTGGCTACCCAGTCCAGCGGCTTGCCGGGCTGGGCGTCGTTGAAGGTCTGCTCCCCACGGGCAAGGACGGCGGAAGTGCCCGGATCAACCCAACTGACGGTGATCTTGACTGCACCCTTGGTGCCCGCCGGAGGGGTCACCGTACCCGTGGCGGTTACCTTCCCGGGTGCGGTGTCGCAGGAGGTCATGGTGGTGGCCTGGATGATGCCGGTGCCCGGATTGGCCGGTTTTGCCTCGCCTGTGGTGGCTGGCCGGGTTGTGGTCGTCGACGGCGGGTTCCCCGCTTGGTTGCTCTCCGCCGAAGTGCAAGCGGAGAGCGCTGAAGCTGCTACCAGCAAGCCAACGATCCACGCTACTGGTTTGTTCATGTGATGGCTCCCAGTATCTTTTCGTGATGCGTACGTGAACGGACGAATGCGCGGTAACCGGGCGATTGAACCCGGTTACCGCGCACTCTGCTACCTAGACCTCAGAACGCTTGCGGCGTCCAACGAGGAAGAGGAAGACACCCGCACCAACTACCAGCAGGCTGATAGGCAGGACGGTGAGAACAACACCAGTGCTTGCCAGTGATCCTCCGGTATTGCTCTGGGATCCTCCCTGGTTGTTGTCATGGGATCCTCCGGAGTTGCCCGGATCCGACGGCCCAGCCGGCGGGAGGGTCACCACAGCGGTGGCAGGCGGCGTATTCACGGACGGCCCCTTCGGCGGAGTACCTGTGGCAATGGCCGAGTTGGCGACCTTGCCCGCGTTGATGTCGGCCTGGGTAATGGCGTACGTTGCCGTAGCCGTCACCGTCTGGCCGGGCAGCAGGGTTCCCGCGGCACCTGGCCAGTTGTAAACCAGAGCCGACAGGCCAGGCATACGATCATTGACCTCAACGCCCTTCAGCTCCACATTCCCGGTGTTCTTCACAGTGAAGGTGTAGGTGATCAGGTCGCCCACATGGGCGGGATCACCGACGGCGGAAGCGTCAGCCTTCTTGGTGAACTCCAGCCCAGCCGCAGGGGTCAACGGGGTATCCGTGTTTCCCGGAGGCGGCGTGACTGAAGGACCTGTGGGAGGAGTTCCCGTCGTGGTCGCCGAGTTGGCCACGTGACCGGCGTTGATGTCCGACTGGGTGATGGCGTACGTTGCCGTAGCCGTCACCGTCTGGCCGGGCAGCAGGGTTCCCACAGCACCGGGCCAAGTGTAGCTCAGTGCGGACAGGCCAGCCAGGGGGTCGTCGATGGTGACGTTGGCCAGCGTGACGTTCCCGGTGTTCTTGGCCGTGAACGTGTACGTGATCACGTCTCCCACCTTGGACGGCGAGTGAACTGCGGATGCGTCAGCCGTCTTGGTGAACTCCATGCCCGGCGCCGAAGTCAACGGAGTGTCCGTTTCACCCGGAGGAGGCGTCACAGCGGGACCCGTGGGAGGTGTTCCCGTGGTCGTGGCCGAGTTGGCTACGTGACCGGCGTCGATATCCGCCTGGGTGATGGCGTACGTTGCCGTAGCTGTCACGGTCTCACCGGGCAGCAGGGTGCCTGCAGCGCCCGGCCAGACGTAGCTCAAAGCCGAGAGGCCAGCCAGGGGATCGTCAATGACGACGTTCTTCAACGTGACATTGCCGGTGTTCTTGGCCGTCAAGGTGTAGGTGATCGTGTCGCCCGCCTTTGACGGATCCTGGAGTGCCGAGACATCTGCGGACTTGGTGAATTCCATGGCCGGAGCCGGGGTCAACGGGGTGTCCGTGGTTCCCGGAGGAGGCGTCACAGCGGGACCCGTGGGAGGTGTTCCCGTGGTGGTCGCGCTGTTGGCCACATGACCGGCGTCGATATCCGCCTGGGTCACTGCATACGTTGCCGTTGCAGTCACGGTCTGGCCCGGAAGAAGCTCGCCGGGCGTGCCCGGCCAGGTGTACGTCAGGGCCGAAAGACCAGCCAACGGATCCGTGATGGTGACATTCTTCAGCGTGACGTTACCGGTGTTCTTGGCCGTAAACGTGTACGTGATCTTGTCGCCAGACGTAGCGGGGTTCTTGATGGCAGAAGCGTCCGCTGTCTTGGTGAACTCCATGGCCGGAGCCGGGGTCAACGGAGTATCCGTGGTTCCCGGAGGAGGCGTCACAGCAGGACCAGTAGGCGGAGTACCCGTGGTGGTCGCCGAGTTTGCAACATGGCCGGCGTCGATATCCGCCTGGGTAACTGCGTACGTTGCCGTAGCCGTGACCGTTTGTCCGGGCAGCAGGATTCCTGCAGCACCGGGCCAGACGTAGCTCAATGCCGAGAGGCCAGCCAACGGATCCGTGATGGAGACGTTCTTCAGGGACACGTTGCCGGTGTTCTTGGCCGTGAACGTGTACGTGATGACGTCGCCCACCTTGGTGGGGTTCTGAACCGCCGAGGCATCAGCCGTCTTGGTGAACTCCATAGCCGGAGCCGGGGTCAACGGAGTGTCGGTCGTTCCCGGAGGAGGCGTTACCGCAGGACCGGTAGGCGGAGTACCCGTGGTGGTCGCCGAGTTGGCGACATGGCCGGACTCGATATCCGCCTGGGTCACCGCGTACGTTGCCGTCGCGGTCACCGTCTGGCCCGGAAGCAGCTCTCCAGCTGTCCCCGGCCAGTTGTACGCCAGGGCGGACAAGCCAGCCAACGGATCCGTGATGGAGACGTTCTTCAACGTGACGTTGCCCGTGTTCTTCGCGGAGAACGCGTACGTAATGACGTCGCCCACCTTGGTGGGGTTCTGGACCGCTGAGGCATCAGCCGTCTTGGTGAACTCCATGGCCGGCTTAGGGGTCAGCGGGGTATCCGTGGTTCCCGGAGGAGGCGTTACAGCAGGACCGGAAGGCGGAGTACCCGTGGTGGTTGCACTGTTGGTCACGTGACCGGCGTCGATATCCGCCTGCGTGATGGCGTACGTGGCCGTTGCAGTCACGGTCTGGCCCGGAAGCAGTGTGCCCGGGGTGCCCGGCCACGTGTAGCTCAAGGCAGACAAACCGGCCAGCGGATCGGTGATGGACACGTTGGTCAGGTCCACGTTGCCGGTGTTCTTCGCTGTGAAGGTGTACGTGATGACGTCACCCACCGTCGAAGGATCCTTGATGGCAGATGCGTCAGCCGTCTTGGTGAACTGCATTGCCGGAGTCGGAGTCAACGGGGTGTCCGTCGTTCCCGGAGGAGGCGTCACGGCAGGACCAGTGGGCGGAGTTCCCGTGGTGGTGGCCGAGTTGGCAACATGGCCGGCGTTGATGTCGGCCTGTGTGATGGCGTACGTTGCCGTGGCGGTCACGGTCTGTCCCGGAAGCAGCTCGCCCACAGTGCCCGGCCAGGTGTATGCCAAGGCAGACAGACCAGGCAGCGGATCGGTGATGGAAACGTTTTTCAGCGTGACGTTGCCCGTGTTCTTCGCCGTGAAGGTGTAGGTGATGATGTCACCGACGACGGACGGATCGTGGATCGCCGACGAGTCGGCGGACTTGCTGAACACCATCGCCGGGCCGGGAGTCAACGGGGTATCCGTCGTTCCGGGAGGAGGCGTTACTGCCGGACCAGTAGGCGGAGTGCCCGTCGTGGTCGCACTGTTGGCCACATGACCGGCGTCGATATCCGCCTGCGTAATGGCGTATGTCGCCGTAGCCGTGACAGTCTGACCGGGAAGCAGCTCTCCTGCAGCACCGGGCCAAGCGTAGGCCAAGGCCGAAAGGCCGGCCAGCGGGTCAGTGATGGAAACATTCTTCAGCGTGACGTTGCCCGTGTTCTTCGCCGTGAAGGTGTAGGTGATGCGGTCACCGACAACTGACGGGTTCTGGACACCGGAAGCATCTGCCGACTTGCTGAACGTCATCGCCGGAGCCGGGGTCAACGGGGTGTCCGTGGTTCCCGGAGGAGGCGTTACTGCAGGACCCGCGGGAGGAGTACCCGTGGTGGTCGCCGAGTTGGCCACGTGGCCGGCGTCGATATCCGCTTGCGTGACGGCGTATGTGGCAGTGGCGGTGACCGTCTGGCCCGGAAGCAGTTCACCGGCCGTACCCGGCCAGGTGTAGCTAAGGGCCGAAAGACCAGCCAACGGATCCGTGATGGAAACGTTCTTGAGCGTGACGTTACCGGTGTTCTTGGCCGTGAACGTGTACGTGATCACGTCGCCAACTTTGGACGGGTTACCCACGGCCGAGGCATCAGCGGACTTGCTGAATTCCATGGCCGGGCCGGGAGTCAGCGGCGTGTCCGTGGTTCCCGGAGGAGGCGTCACGGCAGGACCAGTGGGAGGAGTACCCGTGGTGGTCGCCGAGTTGGCCACGTGGCCGGCATTGATGTCAGCCTGCGTTATCCCATACGTTGCTGTAGCGGTCACGGTCTGCCCCGGAAGCAACTCACCTGCGGCACCGGGCCACGAGTAAGTCAGCGCCGAGAGGCCGGCCAAGGGATCGTTGATCACAACACCAGTCAGCTTCACATTCCCGGTGTTCTTGGCCGTGAAGGTGTAGGTGATGATGTCGCCAACAGCCGACGGGTTCTTGATGCCCGAGGCATCGGCCGACTTGCTGAACTCCATGGCCGGGCCAGGCGTCAACGGGGTGTCGGTCGTGCCAGGCGGCGGCGTGACCGGAGGTCCGGTCGGAGGATTACCCGAGGTGGTGGCCGAGTTGGCTACGTGCCCGGCATCGATGTCCGCCTGCGTCACGGCGTATGTTGCCATCGCCGTGACAGTCTCGCCCGGAAGCAAAGTGCCCGGAGTTCCCGGCCAGGTGTATGCCAGCGGGGAAAGACCTGCCAGGGGATCGTTGATCACAACGTTCGTGAGGGCAACGTTTCCGGTGTTCTTCGCCGAGAACGTGTAGGTGATGATGTCACCCACCTGCGACGGCGAGTGGACGGCTGAAGCATCCGCGGACTTGGCAAACTCCATCCGCGAAACCGGCAAGGCCGTGTTGGTCAGGACACAGCTGATGTCCGCACCGGCAACAGGGGTCAGGGCGAAGGACTGGTCGAACGCGGCACCGGAGGGGAGCCCCGGCTGCAGACCATTCGCGTCCATGCAGGTGATCGACTTGTCGTAGTCAGCCAGGTTGGCGGCAGACTCCGTCAGGTAGTACGTGGTGGCGGTGTCGGCAACATACTTGCCCGTAACGCCCGTCCCCGCGGTTACCGTGGAGCCCGTTCCTGCAGTGGTGGAATTGCCCGTGTTGTTAACCACGGGTCCAGTTGCCGAACCGGAGTGGATGGCAGTGGTGAACTGATCCGAATCAACCAGACGGGGAGAGTTCAGGGCCTTGCTCAACTCGATGCGCGGTGCCTTTACCACCAGGGTGGCGTCGGCCGGCGGGTTGAGGTTGGTCTCGATGTTCGCAGGACCGTTGACGTAGGTGCCCTCGGTATCCGCTGTGACGTCCACGGTGATGGTGCAGGACGCCATGCCCTTGGCCAGGTCTCCACCGGTGACGGCAATGACGTTGCTGCCCGCAGCCGCAGTGGTGGTCAGCGGGTTACCGGCGGATTGAACACACGTGCCGCCAATGTTCGGCGTGCCTGCCACTTTCAGCCCGGTGGGCAGGGTGTCTGTGATGGACCAGTCGTCCTTGGCATTGAGTTCGCTGGTGTTCGTCACCGTCAGCGTCAATGTCGACGACTGGCCCGGACCGATCAACGACGGCGAAAACGACTTGTCCAGCTGGGGCGTGACATCCACCAGGCGTACGTTGTCGAAAGCTCCATCGTTGCCGTTGGAGGTGCCGTTGTTGTTCCACATCTCAAGTCCTAAAGAGCCGCCAGTTGACTGGAAGGCCTGGTTGGTGAGCATGGAGTTGATGTTGACCGTCTTGGTGACGGTGCCGAAGGCACCGCCGGCGTCGCTGGTGACCTGCTGCTGGTAGGCCTGGACGTTGGGATCGGACGCCGCCTGGCAGCCGTTAAGCGGATCACCGATGGGGGTAACTGTTCCGTCCGCGTCAATGCGGGCGAATTGGTAGGACGGATCAGCCGCTCCACCGAAGCAGTTCATGTAAGCCGTGTCCACACCGAAGGTGTAGTAGTGGCCCGCAGTGGTTGCCAGCGGATTGGCCGTCTTGAACATCACACCGTTGTTGGGCCCGGCGGGCAGTTTGGCGCAGAAGCCGCCGGCCGTATCCGTGGACAGGCACTCGGTGTAGGAGCTGGTGACGTGGTTCGTGTCGGGCGAGCCTGGGGTGAACTGCTGCCCCATGGCTTTGGCCAACATGCGAAGGAACTGGTAGCTGCGACGTGTGTCGACGTCCGCGCAGCGATTATCTGTACCGGATCCGGCGGGGCCGGAGACGGCCCAGGGCGGCGTATCCGTGTTGTCGTAGCTAAGGATGACGCCGTTGCACCGGATCCCGTTGATCCAGTATGGCGAACCCGTGTAGGTCTGTCCTGTGGCTCCGACGTACGTCGTGGAACCCGGCGCCGAGTAGGACTGGGCGCCGAGGGCGGTGTTGTCGGTCCCATTTTCGAAATCCTCATTGAAAACGACGGTTCCGGGCTGCGTCACCCCCGGTGTTCCAGGGACAGTGGCCAGGGATGGCGGCGCCAAGGCGCCGCCCACCCCCAAGGTGATTATTGCTGTAGCGAGCACACCCGCCAACAGCTTTCGTGGACGTGAATATTTCATATGTTCTCTTGCCTGTTTGGATCATCCCGGGAACCCGGTCGAAGCACGGAGTTCCTCGCGTGATGCTGTGGATGCGAACGTCTGCCGCAATAGACCTGTGCATCTCCACAGCAATTCATGACGAAATATTTCGACATTCTTCGTGGGTCAGCCAAGGCACAAAGCGGCCCAACCACTTAGTACGGGAACTCCCCGGTTCATGACGCGAAATCGAGAAAAACTTTTGTGCTTCAGGAAGAGAGTGCTTAGTGGAACGTGCTGATGAACGACTTGGGGACAATCCCCTGGCCGCCGAACTGGTAGTCCAAGGTTCCACTCTCAGCGTTGTCAGGCAGGGTCACTGTCAGGACAAAAGTCAGCTGGTTTGGGTCCAGCGCATCAGAGGCACAACGTAACTGCTGCGCTGACGCACTGCAGTCCCAGCCCTCCGGCGCCACCGTTTGGCCAGCAACGAACGTGACACCATCGGGCAACGTGAAAAGTGCTTCGCCGGACGTCAGAGAACCGTCGCCATCAAGGGAAAACTGGATTTGCAGCTCCCGCTCAAGGGGTGCCGAAGCCTTGCCTGCCGAGAACGTCGCCTCAACCGTGCGCGTCAGAGGTGCCGCTGCAGCGTCAGTCTGTGGCGCCGTCGTCGAAGAGACAACACCGGGATCCACCACGACAGCGCTCCTTCGCAGCGGTTCTTCGGGCGGAATCACGACGGCGGGAGGCTGGCTCTCGGGCGCGGGCGGCGGCACCGGGGCGACACTTGGTACGGGCTCGAGTGTGATGCTTGGAACCGGCAGCGGCGCCGGCGTCTTGACCGGCGGGACACTGGCCGGAGCTTCGGCGACGGCGACACTGGAACCGTTGTTCGGCTGCGGGAGCAACGTGAGCACCCCGGCAAGAGTGCCGGAGCCAACCACCAAGGCTGCCGTGATCTTCCAGGCTTGGCTGATTCCGTGGAAACCGACGGCTGCGGCTTTGCCTGAGGCTAATGTGGCTCCTGCTGCGGCTCCAGCCCCGGACCATCCCGCAGACGCGGCTGCCGCCGGGGTAAAAACAACACCCGCAACCAAGGGGAAGAGGATGGCACGCATGCCGCCTTGGACGTCGTTCAGTTCCATCAGCAAGGCCGTGCACTTGGCACAGCCCGCTAAATGGGCATCTACCTTTTCCTTGGACGTGCGTTTGAGGGCATCGCGCACGTACTTGCCGAGTTGGCTGGCGAACTCGTCACAGGCCTCATCAACGCTTCGGCTGATGTGGTGCTGCAGGTACGCCTGGCGCAAGCCTTCCCTGGCGCGGATGGCCAGGGATGACACGCCGTTAGGGGTGAGGCCAACCAACGGCGCGACGGCAGCAGGCTTCAATCCTTCGATATCCAAGTGGAATAAGACGGCCTGCCAACGTTCAGGCAGGGACTTGAAGGCTTGGGCCATGATGCTTGACTCAAGGTCACCCACCACGTGGTCGTCATCATGGACCACGGCGTCCAGTACGGCATCGTCTGCCGCGGTCTGCGTAAGCCTGGCTTTCCTGTTGCGCTCGTGGGCAGTGCGGCGCACAACGGTCAACAGGTAAGAACGAAAAAACTCGCGGGGGCCCTTGCCGTCCTTCAACGATTGGAAAATGGAAGCGAAGGCCTCGGCGACGACGTCATCGGCGTCACTTGGGTTGTCCGACTGCGCGCGGGCAACGTACTGGGCGATCTGTGCATGCCGCAGATAAAGAGTGTCGAAAGCTTCCGCGACGCCCTGGCGGACCAGGTTGAGGAGGTGGGGATCGCTCTCGTTACCGGCAGCCGATACTGGGCTCGCCCCACCGGCCCCAGCCACTAATAGTTGATCCATAAACAGTAGTGTGACATCGGATTGCGACTTGACTTGAATCACAGGTTACTTAGGACTATAAGGGGCGAAAAGTTTCGTCGAATTCACGACATAAAACTGTCCGGAAGCGCACTAAACAGACATGAGGTTTTACAACCCAGGTTCGGCACGGGCAGCCACGCGTTTCAGGGGCAGGTCTTCTGTGGCCAGAGGAGTCCGTTTAACGCGGAAAGTGGCGGCCAGGCGTACTCGAAGTGCGGCAACACCGGTTGCGGGCGCCCGTCTTTACGGGTGCAGATCCCTGGGCGGGCAATCGAAATGCATCACATTGGTCCATGGGGCAGACAAGCCCACCGCCGTACCCGGAGAGACGGTGATCTTCACGGCCTGGATCATGAATGAGTCCACCTGCCATCTGCGTAACATTCGACTTATTCCGCGGTCCTTCACCAATGAAGCCATGGAAACCCTCGCTTACACCTCCAGTCCGGACCGCCGCCATCTGTCTGTTGGCTCGTTGGCCCCTGGCGAAGGCGTGATGCGCAGTTTCTCCTATCGCGTCACAGAGGCTGACCACGTCCATGGTGGAAGCCTCGTGAGTGCGATGCAGGTCAGGGCGTGGTGCCTCGGCCAGGAAGTCCTCGACGAACACGACGCCATGGTGGCACTCTCGGGCACACGCCCCACCTTGCCAACCCCTCCAATACGCCCAGGGCTGGGCCTTTGGAGTTCAGCGATCGTCACGTCGGTTTCACCGCGACGGAAACCACCTTCCCCGGGCGTTCGGGGGGACTGATTCCGGGCGCCTAGTTGTTATCCGGCTCCGATTCAACCGGTGGCTTCTCCTTCGGCCAATCAACATCCTGCTCGTAGCCCTCGTGCCTTTTCAGGTATCCGGCGATAAAGGGGCAGTGCGGAATGATGCGTTTCCCGGAGGCCACGACGTCGTCCAGAGCAAAGTGGGCCAGAACGTTGGCCAGACCTTGTCCCTTGAACTGGGGCTTTGTCTCTGTGTGGATGAAATCGATATGCCCGGGCTTGTCCATGAACTGAGAAATCACCGCCAATTCCCCGTCCACATGAAGCTCGTAGCGGTGGAATTTGTCGTTCCGAAGGGTGGTAACGCCAGGGCGGAACGACTCGGCCAGTGATTCGGTATTCTCGGTCATGATTCGAGGTTTGCACGTAAATCGTGCGCTGGCAACGTAACGCCCGGTACCTCCGCAGGTACCGCTTCTGCCGGCGACAGCACCGGCGTCGGGACCCTGCCCAGCAGCAGAACGGACAGCGCGAAGCAGGCCGCTCCCCCACCCAGCAAGGCGAGCGTCAACCCATTCAGGGCTGCGTCCGTCACCGGGACGAAAACCACGACGGCGGCCGTCACCACTGCCGTCCGCGCCGGACCCCGCGCGTGGCTGGCGGCCATGGGACGATCCTCAAGCCTGCCGAAGAGCAATACCACTGGGACGAGCAGGGCCACCACGGCGAGGAAAACGGGGATGCGCGCCCACCACCACTCAGCTGATTCGGGCAGCGGCTTCGGCACATCGGTGAGCAACAGCATCCCGGACATGCCAACCAATACGGGAAGATGCCACAAATACACGGTCATCGAGCGACGCCCTGCCACGGCAATGACCGCCCGGATCCACCGGACTTCGCCGAGCCACCGCAAACCCGGGGCCAGGAGTTGCAGCGTGGCCGTCTGGGAGATGCCCAACAGGACCAAGCACAGGTTGGGCGGATTGATGTTCACCACCATGTTCCCCGCATACACGCCAACGCCCGTAATAAGCCCCAACACGAGGTTGCTGGAAACGACGGCACCCACCAGCCACGTGCGGCTGCGGTCCTCGAAAAAGCCGTCAGCTTTCATGAAGCCAAGCTCTTGGACGGCGCACCAAACAAAGATCATGTTGGTGTACGCGAGCACCGGGATGGTGCCGCGGAGGGAATCGATGGTGCTGACCGCAATCAGCAGTGACACGAACGTCAGCAGCGGCGCTCGTTCATGGAACCTGGCCATGAGCGGGATGCTGAGCTGGGCGGTGAGGTACGCGGCCAGGAACCACAGAGGCATCGCGGCTCCGGTAGTCATCAGCTGGATAACTTGCGGGTGGACACCTAGCAGAAGCGCAATCCATAGGCCTCCCCACATGACAGCAAGCAAGGCCATGGCGGGACGGACCAGCCGCAGAAGCCGCAGCTGGGCGAAATCGAACCCGGTTCCACCGGCAGCCTTCAAGCGCCGCCACGACTGGAGACCGGTAACGCCGCCCAAGACAAAGAACAGGGGAACGATCATCAACACCCACAGCACGGGGGTGAACCACGTCTGCTCCATCAGCACATTGCGGGTCTCCACCGTGCCGTCCTTGTGCAGTACTGGACTGACCATCATGCAATGGGCAACCACCACCAGGAGCAGGCAGGTGAAACGGACAAGGTCGATCGCCGGGTCCCTCTGCGCAGCCGTTGTGCCGACTACAGGAAACGCCTCCCGCTTCATGGCTCTCCCTACCAGGCAGGCACCCGCGGGTTGGCTCCCCGGGTGTTGACTCCCACATGCTGAGTCCATTGTCCGCCCACGTGGGCGGATCGGGCCAGAAGGCTGGCCGGGTCCTGCTTCATCCACAGGGGACCATTAAGTCTGGACGGAACGCCCATATACCGGCAGGATCAGACGCATGACTACGTCCATTTTCGTGAATCTGCCCGTGAGCGACCTCGAGGCATCCAAGGCCTTCTACACAGCGCTCGGTTACACCATCAACCCGAACTTCACCGACGAAACAGCGGCGTGTGTGGTCTTCAGCGACACCATCTACGCCATGCTGCTGACCCACGACAAATTCAGCCAGTTCACCAAGCAGCCGATCGCGGATACCAAGAACTCGACGGCGGCCATCGTCGCCCTTTCAGCCGACAGCCGGGAAGCGGTGGACTCGCTTGCCAACAAGGCACTTGAGGCAGGCGGCTCGGAAACCTACGACGCCCAGGACCTTGGCTTCATGTACAGCCGGGCGTTCAGGGACCTCGACGGCCACCACTGGGAGGTGCTGTGGATGGACCAGGCCGCGGCCCAGGCAGGCCCGCCGGAGCACTAAGGACAACGCGGGGTCACTTATGGCCGATGTTGGAAGGAAACATGGGCCATAAAAGACCCCGCGTTGCTTTTAAAGGAGGGCGAGGATTCCAAGCACGACGGCGAGCAGCGGCGTTGTGCCCTGGATGGCCGCCGCGCGGAGGTACTTTTTACCACTGGCCGCCAGGACCAGTGCGGCAAGGAGCATGGACCCGCATGAACTGAAGACCAGGGTCCAGCCCACCTGCGGAGAGCCGGCCCACACAGCAATGATGCCAACCAGGGCTCCGATGGCGAGGAACAGGTTGTAGAAGCCCTGGTTGTAGGCAAGCGGTTTGGTGGTTTCTGCGTCAGCCTGGGAGGTGATGCTGAACGTCTTCCATGTCTTTGGCTGGGTCCACGTGATGGACTCCATGGTGAAAATGTAAACGTGCAGCAGGGCGGCAATCAGGGCAAAAATCAGGGAGGCCAGGATCATGGTTTGATCCTAGCCTCCCTGTATTCCCGGGCTGCGCGTCAGGCCCTGAGCAGCTCCAGCGTGGCGCCCGCGAAGGCCGCAGCGGAACCATCCCAGCGGGCCAGCAACCCCTGCAGATTCTCGCCGTCCGCCCGGTAAGACGCCGTTTCGGACTCCAGCGTGGACAGGATGCCAGTCCGCAGCTCAGTGTTGAAGTTCACTTTGCCAACGTTGAGGGAAGGGGCCTTGGCCAACTCCGCAGCGGGGATGCCCGAGGCACCGTGCAGCACCAGCGGAACCTCCGTCCGTGCGGCGATCTCCTGCAGCACATCCCAGCGGATGTTGGGCTCGCCCTTGTACTTCCCGTGCACGTTCCCCACCGCGACGGCGAGCAACTGCGCGCCGGTGAGTTCAACGAAATCAGCCACCTGTGCTGGGTCCGTCAGCCCCGCAACGGCCGGACCGGCGTCGGACTCTTCCGCGGAGGTGCCGAAGGCTTTGTCCTCATCGCCGGCAAGGCCACCAAGTTCCGCTTCAATCACGACGTCGGCATATCCGGCGGCGTCCAGCGCGGCTCGGACTTCGCGTACCAGGGCGATGTTGTCGGCGTAGGCAAGCGAGGAGCCATCTGCCAGCACAGCATCGGCGCCGGCGTCCACGGAACCAAGAATCACGGACACGTCCGAAGCGTGGTCCAACTGGACTGACACCGGAACGGTGGCGGAGTCAGCCAGACCGCGGAGGGCAGAAATGAGTCGCAGCCCGTTGGGAGTGGAAGCAGTCTTCGGAGCCACCAGCACGATCACGCCAAGCCCGGCTTCCTCTGCTGCGGACACGACGGCCAGCGCGGTGGTGAAGTCGTAGCAGGTAAAAGCGGGAACAGCCGAACCCGAAGCCAGGGCGGAGCCGACAAGCTTGTCCAAGGAAGCTCGCATCAGTGGGCCAGGCCTCCCACCAGAATCCAGGCGACATATGTAAGAACGAAGCCGGCCAGGCCCAGGATGGTGGTGAGGACGGTCCAGGTCTTGAGGCCGTCGGACACGGTGAGGCCGTAGTAGCGGATCACGGTCCAGAAGCCGGCGTCGGTGACGTGGGACAGTCCCAGCGCGCCGAAACCGATAGCGATAACGATCACCGCGATCTGGGCGGGCGAGTAGCCACCTTCCATGACAGCGGAGGTGAGCAGGCCTGTCGTCGTGACAATGGCGACCGTCGCCGAACCCTGGGCAGCGCGCAGGGCGAGCGAAATGATGAAGCCGAGCACGATCACTGGAAGGCCGAGGCTGTCCAAGGTGTGGGACAGTGCCGCACCGATTCCGGACGTGCGAAGCACCTCACCGAACACGCCACCGGCAGCGACCACCATCAGGATGGAGGCAATGGGAGGCAGGGCGCCTTCGAAGATCTCGCCGGTTTCCTTGAGCGACCAGTTCCGGCGGACAGCCAACAGGAAGAAGGACAGGGCAACAGCAACAAGGAGAGCGAAGAACGGGTTTCCAATGAAGGAGGCAACGCCGTACCAGTAGTTGTCCTTGGCGATGGTGAGCGTGCCGACAGTGCCGAGGAGGATCTGGACAATCGGGGCGGCGATCAGGAACATGATCAGGCCCGGACGCGGCGGAGCAACCGCGCGGGCACCAGGGCCGTCGTGGCCAACGTGCACCAGGGAATCTGAGCCGAACTCTTCAACTTGGGCCTTCACGCCGGGGAGCAGTTCGTAATCCTTGCGGTTCATGATGCTGGCAACCCAGTAGGACAGGAAACCGAGGGGCACACAGATGATCAGCGAGATGAGAGTGATGAGTCCAATGTCGGCGCCGAAGACGCCGGCGCCTGCAACGATGCCCGGGTGCGGGGGGACTGCGACGTGGATCGAGAGCATGATGCCGGCCATGGGCAGGCCGAACTTGATCGGGTGGACCTTGGCAATCTTGGCGAAGGCGTAAACGATCGGGACCAGGACAATGACGCCGACCTCGAAGAACACCGGGATGGCGACGAGGAAGCCGACGGCGGTAAGGGCCACAGCTACCCGCTTGGCGCCGAGCTTCTCGGTGAAGTGGGTCGCCAACGACTGCACGCCGCCGGAGACCTCGATCATGCGGCCAAGGATGGCGCCGAGGGCAATGAGCAACGCCACCTTGCCCATCGTGCTGCCCACGCCGTTGGTGACCACCGTAAAGATGTCCTTAAGCGGGATCTGCGCGGCAACACCCACCAGGATACTTACGGCAAGCAAGGCAACAAACGCCTGGATTTTGAAGCGGATGATCAACACGAGCAACAAGGCGATGCCAGCCGCGGCGATGGTCAGCAGAAGGGGTGTTCCCAGTTCCACTGCGGGCTTGATGGCGGGGGCGTCAGCGGCCCCGACCAGAAGCGGGTTGACAAGGGGATTCATTGGGGCGGTGTCTCCTTTGACAGACCGGTCCGCTGAGCAGACCGGCGGGAGGTGGCGGCGACGACGAAGGGGGGATCGCCGTCGTCGCGCGTTCTGGGGTGGGCGGAGTTGTTTAGGCGGTGCGCTTGGCGGGCGCAACAACCTTAATGACGGCGGAGTCGTCAGCGGCGGCAAGGCCTTGGGCCTGCCCGAGGAGGTAAAGCTGTTCTGCGGCAGCGGCAACGGGTGCGGCGAGTCCGGCGGCACGGGTAGCCTTGCCCACGATTCCCATGTCCTTGACGAAGATGTCCAGGCGGCTGAGGACTTCGGCGCCTTCCTCGTCGTAGGCCTCAAGAATACGCGGGCCTCGGTTGGAGAGCATAAAGGAACAGGCCGCTCCGGCTTCAAGGGCTGCCAGGGTCTTGGCTTGATCGAGTCCGAGGGCATCAGCGAGTGCCAGGGCTTCAGCGGCTGCGGCGATGTGGACGCCGCACAGCAGCTGGTTGACGGTCTTGAGGGCCTGGCCGTCGCCGGGCTTGTCTCCAACGATGGTGAGCGTGGAGGCCAGCAGTTCCAGGGCGGGACGGGCCTTTTCCAGGGCCTCCGGTTCGGCGCCCACGACGATGAGGAGGTCGCCTTCGCCAGCGCGCTTGGGGCCGCCGGACAGCGGAGCGTCAACGAGTGCAACGCCATACTCGGCCAGTTTGGCGACCGTAGCCGGGATGGCTTCCGTACCGACAGTGCTTCCGAGGATCACGACGGCGCCCGGCTTCAGGACGGGGGCCACACCGTTCTCACCAAAGAGGACGTCGTTGAGCTGTTCGCCGTTGCGGACGGCCAGAAGCAGTGCATCCGCATCCTGGGAGGCCTCGCGGGCGGAGGCGAACGTCTTGATGCCGGCCGCGGCGGCGAGATCGAGGCGTGCCTCGGCGATATCGAAGCCGTGGACGGTGACCTCGGACGCGAGCCGCGTGGCCATGGGCAATCCCATGGCACCCAGGCCGAGGACGGTGACGGTGTAGTTGCTGCTGGTGGTCATGGTGTTCTCCGTTGAATCTAGAAAGTGGCGCTGAGTTTGCGGGTGACCTGGGTCAGTGATTGGTCGTCGCCGACGTTGCCGGCAAAGACGATGTAGGGAATGCCCTTCGCGGGCCCGTCAACCGGCTCCCAGAGCGAAACGATGCCCGGCAGCATGGGTCCGCGGACGATCCCATGCCGGATTTCCAGGCCGTGCGCTGCGACGTCGGAGGACGTGATGCCGCCCTTGGCAATGACGAACCGTGGCGGGAAGGTCTTGAGCGCACGGTTCACGACAGCCACGACGGCGGCGGAGACAGTGCGGGCAATCTTCAGGCTCGCTGCGGGGTCGTCGGTCTTGATGAGGAGGCGGCTGGTGTGGACGATGACGTCGCCTTGACGGAGGGCGTCGACGACGTCGGACACAACAGTTGCGATGTAGCCCTCGGCTTCCGCCTCGCCGGCCAGAAGCTTCTCGACATCGATTTCGATGGTCCGGGCCGAGCTGTGTTGGGAGGTGAGGTCGTTGAGCTGGCGGGTGGTCACGCCAACGTGGGAGCCGACAACGATCAAGCCACCGGCTGTGGAGGGGGTGTTGCCGGCGAAGGCTTCCTCTCCCGTCAGGGCCTCGCGGATGTCTTGGCCGATGCGGCCCCGGACGAACGGCGGACCCACGCGGTACAGGAGCTTCTTGCCGCGGCGTTCTGCTTCTTCCAAGCCGAGAGCGAGGGCGCGGAAGTCGTTTTCCGTGACAATGTCGGCCACGATCGGGGTGGAATCGGTGGCGGTTTCGATGGCGTCGGCGATTGCTTTGGCGGAGATGGCGGGGTCGTTTGCCGCAGCGCCGGCACGGATGATGTTGAGGTCCAGAACGATGACGTCGCTCGCGGGGAATCGTCCCTGGGACTTCTCCTCCACGTACTTGGCCATCTCTGAGTTGACGAAGCCGAAGCTCGCGTCCTTGGCGAACTCCGTCTCGGCAACCGGGGTGAGGGAACCGGCGTCGCCACGCATGTAGTGCACGCCGCCAATGGTGACGCGGCCGGCGTCGGGGAACGCCGGAACGATCACGACGCCATCAGTGGTCTCGCCGGTTTCGGCGGTGACGGTGGCGGCAATGGTGTCCGGTTCCAGAGGGTAGTGGCCACGGAGGGTGGAGTCGCTGCGGCTGACGAAACCCAAGCGCAGTCCGTCGGCAGAAGCGGCTGCCGCCAGCGCGTTGCGGACGATTTCCTCGTTCCGCGCTGCAGCCTCCGCGGGATCAAGGCTGCGCGTGTTGGTCAGCACGTAGACCGCGGGCTTGGTGTTGTTGTCCTGGATGTGGGTGAAGGCCCAGGCGAAGTCGGCGACGTCCCAGCTGGTCAGGACAGCGAGATCTGCAACGGACTGAGTGCCCGTGGGGTCGTCGTCGAGAACCACCAGGATGCGGGGGCTGCTCGCCGAGGACGCGGCGACGGCGTCAGCCACGAGCTGGGCGGGAATCCGGACTTCCGCCGGGAAGGCGGCCAGAACGTCGGCTTCAAGGATCACTGTGCACTCCATCGTGAAAATCTCTGCTGCGGTTTGTGAATGTCAGATGTCAGACATCTAACATTTGAATCAGTGTGACATAAGCATTCGCACTGCGCAAGGAGACCCCCGTCACTAGGCTGGGGGCATGGCAGAGAGCATAAAGCCGCCAGCGTTCGTGGATTTTCGCGAGCCACGCGTTTCCGCAGGTGAGTCCGTTCCTGCCGTCTTGATCCATGGCTGGGCCTCCACCTCTGCCTATTGGGAACCTCTGGCGGAAAAGCTGCTCGACGCCGGGACGCCGGTGTGGATCTTGGACCTTCCCGGGTACCACCCGGGGGAGATTCTGCCGCCGGGCTTTGACTGGACCCTGGACTCAGTGGCGGCATCCCTGGAAGCGACCCTCGATGCCAAGCGCAGCGGGCCCGTCCATCTGGTGGGACACTCGCTGGGTGGCAGTGTGGCCCTTACCCTGGCCGCCAATTATCCGGAGGTGGCGGCAACCGTGACGCTGGTTGGCATGGTCCCGGCACCTCCCAACGACGGTTTCCGATCGATGCTGGAGTCGCAATGGAAGCAGGGCTTCATCGATGGCGAAAGCAAGGAACGCTGCATGAAGGCCTGGTACGGAACGCTGCCCCGACGGGAGGAAGAACTGCTCAGCCGCGGCTTTGACGTACCTTTCGAGGTGTTGGGCCCGAGCGGCAAGGCGGCCGTGACCGGCGTCGACCCTTCAGTACCCGGGCGTGTTCACGCGCCACTGCTGGTCCTGGCTGGAATGGAAGACCGGATACGGTCGATGGACCAAATGTCCGCCTTTGTGGACGCCGGGCCGGGGAGGATCCTCAGGGCGATCCCGACGGCCGGTCACAGCGTGCACTGGGAACAACCTCAGCAATGCGCCGAAACGTTGCAGGAGTTTTGGAGAAGCAACTGGCCATCGCCAGCGTAAGATGTCTGACATCCATCCCGCCCCGGGTTACGCGGGCACACGATGGGCGGGAAAACAGGAGTGGGGATACATGGCACGCAAGTCGCTGGTTGGCGTCGTAGCTGATGAGTTGCTGGACCGGATCATCGCGGGAGAATTTCCGCCCGGCACAGTTGTTCCGGGTGAGCTGGAGCTCAGCGCCAGGCACGAAGTGAGCCGGATGACCGTGCGTGAAGCCATGAAGACCCTGGAAGCGCAGCGGATCCTCAGTGTTGAGCGCGGCCGTGGAACGTTTGTGAACCCCCTGAACCAGTGGGCGTCGCTTGAAGCAGTGCTCCGCGCAGCATCGGAGGGCACCAAAGACGCCGCCGCCGCGGTCCAGTTGATCGAGCTTCGCCGGATGCTCGAGACCGGCGCTTGCGAACTCGCCGCAGAACGCATCTCGGACGACGATCTCCGCACGCTCAACGAGCACGTCGACAAGATGCGGGCCTCGCATGAAGTCAACGACCTCGCCGGTTTCGTGGAAGCGGACCTTGCATTCCATGACGTGATTCTCCACGCGTCCGGGAATGTCTTCGCGGCGGTCCTTTTTGAGCCCCTGCACCGGGTCCTCGAGGCGCGCCGGGCGGAGACCTCCGCGTTCCCGGAGATCCAGGCGCACGCCATCGGGCACCACCGGAAGATCGCGGCAGCCCTGGAGTCCCGGAATCCCAACGAGGCAAGGCTGGCCATGGATGCCCACATGCAGCAGACGCTGGATGACCTGAAGACGTACGTGCTGGAGGCGTAGCCGTTCCGCACGGCTGATGTCTACTATTGTGTCTATAGGTGCACAATAGTAGATCCGGAGGCAGTGATGAGGCTGCAAAATCCATTGAGTGCCATCAGCCCGACGCTCGATATGGGCGTGCTGTTCGTTCTCGCGCGGGCGGATGCAGAGTTCACTGCGCCCACCATCAACGCCCTCCTTCCTGAAGGCGGCTCGCTGGCGGGAGTTCGCAAGGCGCTGGGAAGACTCGTGGAGCAAGGCATTGTCGCGGATAAAGTTGCCGGGCGAACGCATATGTATAGCCTCAACCGCGAACATCTGCTCGCGGAGGCTGTTCTTGGGCTCGCGTCGGCGAGGGATCGGCTTTCCGAGAGAATTCGCCTCGCCATTGACCTGTGGGAATTCAGTCCAACTGTCGTCACAATCTTCGGTTCCGCTGCACGTAAAGACATGCGGACTGATAGTGATATTGACCTGTTTGTTGGCCTCTCCGATGAAACGGATGACGTGGTGGCCGAAACGTGCGTTGCGGATCTCGCCGGAAAAGTGAGTATCTGGACCGGAAATGATGCCCGCCCCCTTGTGTACAGGGCATCGGAAATCGCGCCAGCGCCAATCTTCGATTCCATCGTCACCGAGGGGCTCACTGTCTACGGTGACACGAATTGGCTGGGTCGCAGGCTACGTGAAGCAAAGGCCGCGTCCTGAAGACGTCGAAGGGGAACTAGAACATCCGCAGTGGTCGCCTGGGCAAAGCCCTGCAGTTTCAGCGCGTTGCCATCGATGCGCTTGATCTCGTGGACGAACATCGCGAGGTTGCCGACGCCGTCGTGACGCTCTGCGTGCACGCGGGCATCGCCGCTGCAGATGCGATCTGCATAGCGGGCCTGGGTCACTTCTCCCAAGGTCAAGACCACAATGATGCGGTGAACCTGCTGAAGTCCGTTGACGGCAACGCCGCCAGGCAGCTCGCGGCGCTCCTTCACATGAAGACCCGCGCAGGGTATGGGTTTGACCCGGTGACACCGGAGCAGTTGAAGAGGGCGACCCGGGCAATGGACGCGCTCATCGAGCGAGCCAAAGCATAGCCGTTTCGCCCCCTCACCGCCGCAAGCTCTCCGACGGCAACTCACCGAACGTCTTCAGATACAGGGCCGAGAACCGTCCCTGGTGCGTGAAGCCGCACAACTCAGCGACCGCCGTCACGCTTTGCTCGCGGGGACCGGCTTCCAGCAGCATTTCCCGCGCCCGGTCCAGTCGGATGCTCCTGAGCAGGTCCGACGGCGTTGCTCCGGTTTCGGCCCGAAGCGCGGTTTGCAGGGTGCGGACCGCGACGCCGAGCCGTTCTGCGATATCCGGCACCGTCAGTTCTTCGGAGGCGTGCCGCTCCAGCAGCTCGCGGCACTCCCGGACCAGGCGGCTTTCCTTGTCGCCATCCGGCACCCCCTCAGAGGCAGGTTCAAGGGCCATCAGGAGCCGCGACATCATGCTGTCCGCCAGCAAACCCTGAACGAAAGCCGGGGATTCGGACTGCGGCTGGCTGATGAGGTCGTCATGAAGTTCGACGACGGACCTCAGGAATGCGCGGCCCGCGGCGGTTGAAAGGTCCATGCCGTAGCCCAACTCACCTGGAGCGGTGCCGTTGAGCTGGTACGCCACACGCTCAAGCGCCTGGCGGCGCACGTAGACGATGAGGTGCGGACTGCCCACGTCCCAGCTCATGGAGAACGGCCGGTCAATCGGTGGGACGGTCGCAGTGCGGGGGCTGGATTCCACAGTGCTCGCACCCACCTGCATGGACGCGTGCCCAGCCAGCGGAATCTGCACCAGATGGAAATCCTGCAGACCCTCCGGGTCGATGCGGACGTCCGCGCCATAATCCAGGAACTCGATCCCGACGTCGCCCCGATGCAGGGACCGCAGCTTCATGTCCACGGCCGATTTCCGCGTCCGTGGCGCGAGTTCATGGCTGCAGAACAGCTCGGCAATCTTGGCGTGTGCCTCGTCCACGTCAGTTGTGGCCATCGTTGGCTGCCCCCGCAGGACGTCACGGGGAAGAATCTTCACCATTCGGGCACCCATTCCACAGTTTTGCGCTTTTCGGATGATCCCCGCGCGACGTGGATATTCCGCATTTCAACGGCCACCTAGAGTCGCTGTTAGGACAAGTATGACGCGGCTCACACCACGATAACAGCACCGAAAGCGAGGTGAGGACCAGTGAAGAACATCAAGCTCGCACGTGACCGACGGGACGAATGGGACCGAACCCACTTCGAACTCTGGGCGGCGGAGCTCCGGGCCAAGGACATTCAGCTCACCTCTGCGGCCTGGGTTGGTTGGCACGAAGAAGAGGAAGACCCTGCGTAATTCGGATGGGCTCTGCGCTTTGTGGATAGTCCGGCGGACACCGGCTGCCTAGAGTCACTCATGGAGTGACTATGACGCACGTCATATTTACGTAACACACCCCAACAGAAGGAAGGTTTGGCAATGTCAGGACTTCACGGCAGGACAGCAATCGTCACCGGCGGCGTCACCAAGGTGGGCCAGGGAGTGGTGACGGCGCTGCGGGACGCCGGCGCCGCCGTCGTTGTTGCCGACATAGACCCCGACGGCGGTTCCGTCACTGCGGCCCTGGGCGAACGCGTCACGTTCTCCCACACGGACATCACCGACGACGACGCCGTCAACACGCTGGTGTCGCGGACCGTGGAGGAGCACGGCGGCCTGGACATCCTGGTCAACCTGGCCTGCACCTACAAGGATGAAGGCTCAGCGTCACCCCGGGCCGACTGGCTGGACGCACTGAACGTCAACCTGGTTAGCGCAGTCATGGCCAGCAACGCGGCCCGCCCGCACCTGGCACAGTCCGGCCACGGTGCCATCATCAACTTCACCTCGATCTCCAGCTCGGTGGCCCAAACAGGCCGGTGGCTCTATCCCGCCAGCAAGGCCGCGTTGGTGCAGATCACCCGCAGCATGGCCGTGGACTTCGCGGGCGACGGCATCCGCGTGAATTCAGTCAGCCCGGGCTGGGTGTGGAGCAACATCATGGACTCCCTCAGCAACGGAAACCTGGAGAAAACGGACTCCGTTGCGGCGCCGTTCCACGCTTTGGGACGCGTGGGACGCCCGCACGAGGTAGGGGACGTCGTCGCGTTCCTCGCCGGCGACCAGGCGAGTTTCGTGACGGGCGCCGATTGGGCGGTCGACGGCGGCTATTCCGCCTTGGGCCCGGAGCGCGCCGAAGAAACCATCCCCCTGCTCGCCGCCAACTGACCGCATCGCAACCCGAAAAGGAAAGAGACCACCATGACGCAACGCCACATCACGATCGTGGGCGCCGGGCAATCCGGCCTCCAGCTGGGAATCGGCCTGCTCGACGCCGGCTACCAGGTCACCACCATCTCCAACCGGACGCCCGAGGAAATTGCCGGGGGCAAAGTCGCCTCCAGCCAATGCATCTTCCACAACGCGTTGGAGCACGAACGGGCGCTGGGCCTGGACTTCTGGCCGGACGCACCCACCGTGGATGGCATTTCCTTCACGATTCCACATCCGGAGCTTCCCGGCGAGAAGGCCATTAGCTGGGCATCACGCCTGGACCATCACGCCAAGTCCATCGACCAGCGGGTGAAGTTTCCTCGGTTCATGGAGGAATTCATCGCCCGTGGAGGTGAGCTGGTGTTCGAGGACGCTGGCGTCGAGGAGCTGGAGAAATACGCCCGCAATTCAGACCTGGTCATTGTTGCCGCCGGCAAGGGCGAGATTGCGCAACTCTTCACGCGCGACGCCGAACGCAGCACCTATGACGCTCCCCAGCGCGCCCTGGCGCTGACGTATGTAAAGGGCCTCACGCCGCGCGAGGAGTACTCGGCGGTCTCGTTCAACCTTATCCCCGGCGTTGGCGAGTACTTCGTCTTCCCGGCACTCACCACCACCGGCCCCTGCGAAATCATGGTCTTTGAGGGTGTGCCCGGCGGACCCATGGACTCTTGGAAGGGGCTCTCCCCCGAGGAACACCTGGAGAATTCCAAGAACATCCTCAAGACCTTCCTGCCGTGGGAAGCAGAACGCGCCAAAGACGTTGAACTGACCGACCCCAACGGCGTTCTTCAGGGCCGCTTCGCACCCACCGTTCGCCACCCCATTGCCACCCTGCCCAGTGGCGCGCAGGTACTGGGCTTGGCCGACGTCGTGGTGTTGAACGATCCCATCACCGGACAGGGCTCGAACAACGCAAGCAAATGCGCGGCGTCGTACCTGGACAGCATCATCCAACAGGGCGACCGGGCCTACGACGCGGAGTTCATGCAGGCCGTCTTTGAGCGCTACTGGGACTACGCACAGCACGTTGCCCACTGGACGAATGCGCTCCTGGCTCCGCCGCCGCCTCACGTCCTCGAACTCCTCGGCGCCGCCGGCAGCGAGCCCGACATTGCCCACCGCTTCGCCAACGGCTTCAACCACCCGCCGGAATTCCAGGACTGGTTCATGTACCCGGACAAAGCGGCCAACTACCTGGCGGACTTGGCTGCGGCCAAGGTTTCCTAGCACAGCCCTGCTAAAAGGACTTACCATGCGAAAAATAGCAATCATCGGAGCCGGCGAATCCGGCGCACAGCTGGCTTTGGGCCTGCAACGCGAGGGGTACGAGGTGACGCTGTTCTCAGACCGCTCAGCAGCCCAAATCCGTTCCGGGAAAGTCATGTCCAGCCAGTGCATGTTCTCCACAGCGCTGGATGCCGAGGCCCAGCTGGGCGCGGCGCTCACGGAATACTACGAATCGGGATCGGTACCGGCCATTGGCTCCATCCGGCTTCGGGTGCAGGCCGAAGAGCCCATTGAGTGGGAAGCACCACTCGATGGCCCCGCCCGCTCCATCGACCAGCGGATCAAGAGCGCCTTGTGGATCGAGACCTTCGTTGCGGCCGGCGGCGACTTCCGCATCGAGAAGGTCACCGCGCGCATGCTTGAGGAACTCACCCGGGACTACGAACTTGTCATCGTGAGCACCGGCAAGGGCGAAATCGGCCAGATCTTTCCGCGGGATAAAGCCAAGTCGCCGTTCGACCGCCCCCAGCGCGTCCTGGCGCTGAACTACGTCAAGCCCGACGCCGCTGCTGCCGCCGGCACCGGCGCGGACGGCACCGGCACCGCCGGTGACGCCATCCGCATGTCCATGGCCCCCGGCGTCGGCGAATTCTTTACCTTCCCCGGACTGACGGTGTCCGGCCCCTGCCGCATGATGGTGTTCGAGGGCGTGGTGGGCGGCCCCATGGACCGTTGGACCGACGTCGGAAGTCCGCAGGAGCAGCTCGAGCGTTCCTTGGAAATCCTGCGCGAGCATTTCCCGCACGAGGCGGAGAACTTCGCGGGGGCGGAACTGACCGACGACGGCGCCACGCTCCTGGGGCGCATTACGCCAACCGTGAGGTCCGCCGTCGGGGAACTCGGCAACGGACAGCTGGTGTTCGGCCTGGGCGACGCGGTCGTCCTCAACGATCCCCTCACGGGTCAGGGCTCCAACAACGCAACCCTCGCAGCCAAGTACTACCTTGACTCGATTGTCCGCCGTGGCCAGCAACCGTTCGACCGCCAATGGATGGAGCGCACCTTCGACGAGTTCTGGCGCGGGTGGGGACAGTGGGCCGTGGAATGGACCAATGACCTGTTGAAGCCTCGGCGGGACCACCAGAAGACGCTCCTCAGAGAAGCGGCGGAACATCCGGCGTTGGCGGCAAGCATCGTGAACGGGTTCGACGACCCCCGAACCTCGTACCCCTGGTGGTTCGACTCCACCGCTGCCGCCGACTTCATGCAGGCCCGGAAGGAAGAAGACACCTCCTCCTTCGACGTCCGTGATTTCAGGAGTGCGCTGGGGCAATTCGCCACCGGCGTCACCGTGGTCACCACCGTCTCGGCTGACGGCCGGAAAGTGGGCATAACAGCGAACTCCTTCACGTCCGTCTCCATGGAACCGCCCCTGGTCCTGTGGTGCCCCAGCAAACGCGCACCCAGCCTGGTCGACTTCGAGGATGCCACACACTTCGCCATCAACATCCTCGCCAGTGACCAGCACGTCTTGTCCCGGCAGTTCGCCACACCGGCAACCGACAAGTTCGCGGGCGCGGAAACCACCGAAGGCATCGCCGGCGTTCCGCTGCTGGACGGAGCGGTCGCGACCTTCCAGTGCCGCACCGTCTCGCGACATGACGCCGGGGATCACGTCATCTACGTCGGTGAGGTGGAAAGCTACAAGCACGACGGCGGCGCCCCCCTGGTGTTCCACGGCGGCAAGTACCACGCCACTGCCAGCCACCCCGACTTCTGAAAGGAACAGCACCGCATGGACTCCGTTGACGTCGCAATCATCGGCTCGGGCATCAACTCGCTGGTCGCAGCAGCCGAGCTCGGCCTGGCAGGAAAACGGGTGTGCCTCATTGAGCGCGCAGACCGTTTGGGTGGCTTCATCGAATCCTCGGAGCGGACCCTGCCGGGCTTCATCCACGACACCTTCTCTTCCTGGCACCCACTGTTTGTATCGGGTGGCGGCTACGGGGTGTTGGGCAAAGAACTGCACGCGAGGGGCCTGGAGTACTGCAACACTTCCGGGCCGGTAACCGCCGCGGTTGCCCTGGACCCGGCAACCGGCGAACAACGGGTAGCCATTGCCCACCGGGATCCGGCGGAGACGGCGGCAGCATTCACTGAGCCCCGCGACCGGGCCGCGTATGTCGCGATGCTGGACGATCTGGGCAAGCACTCGGGGACTGTTTTCGGGGCTTTCGGCGCGGAGCTGCGTTCGTTCCCGGACTTGGCCAAGCTCGCTTTCGGAGCGGTGCGAACTGGCAAAATCAAGGCCAATGAAGCCTTCATCCGGGACTCCGTGATGAGCGGCCGAAACTACCTCCGCAGCCGCTTTGATGGTTGGGAAACGGATCAGCTGTGGTCTGCGTGGCTCCTGCATGCCGGGTTGGGCCCGGACCAGGCGACCGGTGGCGTGATGCTGCCGGTGATGGCCATGAGTATGCACGGGTTTGGGCTGCCGGTGGTGAAAGGTGGCGCTTCCCGCTTCATTGAGGCGTTCCGCTCCCTGCTGGAAGACAACGGAGTCCGGATCATGCTGGGTACAGAGGCCCAGGAGATCCTCTCCGAGTCCGGTTCAGTGACCGGTGTCCGAACCTCCGCTGGCGTTGTCTCCGCGGCCACCGTCTTGGCAAATGTTTCACCGCAAGCCCTGTATAACCGGCTGCTCCCCGACGCTCCCGCAGGCCTCTCCGAAGCAGCGGGCAGGTACCAGAACGGCCGCGGGGCCATGCAGATCCACCTCGCGTTGGACAAGCCCGTGGCATGGTTGGATTCCCGCCTGGACCAGGTGCCGCTGATCCACATCAGCAACGGTTCGGACAGCACGGGCATCGCCTGCGCCCAGGCAGAGGCCGGGCTGCTGCCCGCTGAACCAACTGTGGTGGTGGGGCAACAGTACGTGCTGGATCCTTCCCGTGCGCCAGAGGGCAAGGCGACACTCTGGCTGCAGCTTCAGGAAGCGCCTTTCATGCCCGTGGGTGACGCCGCCGGTGAGCTGGACGTGGCCAACGGCTGGGATGAGGGACTGAAGAATGGCTATCTGGAACGGGTCCTGGCCCGGCTGGAACAGTTCGCTCCCGGGACGTGCGCGAGTGTCCTGGCCTCTGACATTCTGGCTCCGACGGACCTTGCCTCCATCAATCCCAACGCCGTGGGCGGCGATCCCTATGGTGGTTCGGCCGAGCTCTTCCAGAATCTGCTGTGGCGGCCCTTCCCGGAGGCCGCCGGTCACCGGACGATCATCCAGGGGCTCTGGCATATCGGCGCCTCAACCCACCCCGGCCCGGGGCTCTCCGGCGGTTCGGGGCACCTGGTGGCGCAGAAGCTCACCGCACCGCCTTCACGTTTTTCCCGCATTCAAGCAGCACTGACACCACGCAAGCGATAGGAGAACAATGTCTGTTCTGGCCGGGCTCACAGCAGCCCTTTCGAATGGTTCGGTGGAAATCATCGACCTCACCACTCCCCTGAGTTCCGAGACGCCAATCCTGAATCTGCCGCAGCCGTTCGCCAACACGGTGGGGCTCTCCGTCTCCCCGGTAAGCAATTTCGACGACGCCGGCCCGGCGTGGGCGTGGAACGACGTCACTGTGGGCGAACACGCCGGGACGCACCTGGATGCCCCCGTGCACTGGATTACGGGCAAGGATGGCAAGTCAGTGGACCAGATCGAGCCACACCGCTTGGTGGGGCCGTTGGTGGTCATCGACAAGACGGCCGAGGCTACCGACAACCCCGACTTCCTGCTGGAGCCCGAACACTTTGAGCAGTGGCAGTCCGAGCATGGCTTGTTCCCTGAGAACTGTTGGATTATTTTCCGGACCGGTTGGGCGGCCCGCGGCGCGGACGCTGCGGCTTTCGTCAACGCGGACGACGCCGGACCCCACACTCCCGGGGTCTCTGCGGCAGGTGCCAAGTGGCTTGCCGGAAACGCTTCGATCAGTGGTTTCGGCGTGGAAACTGTGGGTATCGACGCCGGTCAGGCCGGATCGCTGGATCCGGTGTTCCCCGTCCACTCCTTCCTGCTCGGAGCGGACAAGTACGGTGTGACCTCCCTGCGGAACGTGGACCGGCTTCCCGTCACTGGCGCCACATTGGTGGTGGCTCCCCTGCCCATCGTGGGCGGCACAGGCAGCCCAAGCCGTGTTTACGCGTTGGTGGAGCGCGCATGAGCGGCGGATCGGACGTGACAGGCCAGGTGAGGGTTTCCACCCTCGTCGGCAGGACGATGGCTGCGCTGGGTGTCGGGCATGTTTTCGGCGTGGTGGGGTCCGGCAATTTCGATGTCACCAGCACCCTCATGGCCGAAGGAATCCCGTTCACCGCGGCCCGCCACGAAGGCGGCGCAGCAACAATGGCCGATGCCTACGGTCGAATGTCCGGCAGGGTCGGCGTGGTCACCACGCACCAGGGCTGTGGACTCACGAACGCCATCACAGGAGTAGGTGAAGCGGCGAAAAGCCGGACGCCCATGATCGTGCTGACCGCCGACACCCAGGCCGCCGCCACCAGGTCCAACTTCAAGATTAACCAGGACGCCCTGGCGCGCAGCGTCGGAGCTGTGGCCGAACGGATCCACTCCCCCGCGACAGCCATCGCCGATACCGTCCGCGCCTTCAGGACAGCGGTGAATGAGCGGCGCACAGTGGTGCTCAGCTTGCCGTTGGACGTCCAAAGTGCCACCGCTGCGGACGAGGTGGGTGCCGTCGTCGTACCTCAACCGTCGGTGACGAGGCCTGATACCGCAGCCGTTGAAAAGCTCGTGGCACTGCTGGCCGCTGCGGAGAGGCCCGTGTTCGTCGCCGGACGGGGTGGGCGTGGCGCGCGCAACGAAATCCTGGCCCTGGCGCAGCATGCCGGGGCACTGGTAGCTACCTCCGCGGTGGCGAGCGGGCTGTTCAACGGCGACCCGCACAACCTTGGAATTTCCGGTGGATTCTCATCTCCCCTCACCGCGGAGCTGATCAGCGGTGCGGACCTGATTGTGGGATGGGGATGCACGCTGAACATGTGGACCATGCGGCACGGGCGGCTAATTTCGGCCGGCACGACAGTGGTCCAGGTGGATGTGGAGGACTCATCGCTGGGAGCCAACCGGCCCATCTCGCTGGGCGTTCTGGGCGATTCGGGGCTGACCGCCGTCGACGCTTTGGCCGTTCTGCGCAGTTCACAGCCTGAGCCCGCGGAAAAGTACCGCACCGAAGCCAACGCCCTCGCCATCAAGGGAGGCTCGCGGTGGCGGGACGTTGAAACGCCCGACCTGTCCACGGCGGAGTCCATCGACCCCCGCGAGCTGACCCGTGAACTGGACACCCTGCTCCCGGCCGAACGGATCGTGTCCGTCGATTCCGGTAACTTCATGGGCTACCCCAGCCAGTACCTTGCCGTGCCGGACGAATTCGGTTTCTGCTTCACGCAGGCATTCCAGGCAATCGGGCTGGGGCTGTACACGGCGATCGGCGCCGCCGTCGCGCAACCGGGCCGGTTGCCGGTGCTGGGCGCGGGTGATGGCGGGTTCCTCATGGGCATCAGCGAGCTCGAAACCGCCGTCCGGATGAAGCTGCCCTTGGTGTGCATTGTCTACAACGACGCCGCCTACGGAGCTGAAGTGCACCACTTTGCCGGGCAGCATTCCGGGCAGGACCTCGCGAGCGTCGTCTTCCCGGATACCGACATCGCGGCGATCGCCCGGGGATTCGGTGCCGATGGAGTGACTGTGCGTTCCGTGGCCGACCTCGCCGCCATCCAACCTTGGCTTGAGGCCTACGACGCCGGAACGCAGGACCGCCCCTTGGTCATCGACGCAAAAATCGCCTCCGACGGCGGTTCGTGGTGGCTGGCTGAGGCGTTCCAGGGCCACTAAGTGCCGGGCTCCCCAACTAGGGGACAGCACGTGTCGCTACGAGCACGCGCTGCGACATGTGCTGTCCCCTAGTTGGGTTCTACGCGTCTACTTCGGTGTTCACGATGTACACGTCGCACGGGGCGCCGTGGGCAACGCTGTTGGCGATGCTGCCCAGTACACGGCCCAGGCCCTTCATGCGCTTGTTGCCGACCACAATCAGGGAAGCGTTGTTCGTCTCGGCGTAGTTGATCAGGGCGTTGGCCGGGTTGCCGCGGGCAGCGAAGTATTTGATCTTGTCCGCTGGAACGTCGAGGTCTTCGGAAACCTTGCGGGCCACGTATTCGGCGGAGTCGGCCGAGGACACAGTGATGCGGTCGCTCCCGCTGCCGAATTCCTCGATGCGGTCATCGGAGAAGCCGCTGATGACGTGCAGTTCAGCGCCGAGGGCGGTGGCAAGCTTTGCTGCGGTGATGGCTGCCCGCTTGGCAGTTTCACTGTTGTCAACGCCGACGACAATAACTTCTGACATGAGTACTCCTGGTTGTGGGATTCGCTGGGTGCTGCTGCAGAGAAATCTACACTCCATAGCCATCCACGGGGATGACCACTTTGCACCGGGAGTGTTTGCCGCGCCGACGTGAGGGTAGGGATACATCATCTGAACCATCACGTCACTGAAAGGCAGGACCATGAGCGACGCACCATTTGCCCCGCAGACCGCCATCGTCACAGGCTCGGATTCAGGAATCGGGCGTGCCACGGCGGTGGCCTTGGCCCAGGCAGGCATGGATGTGGGAATCACCTGGTACTCGGACCAGGAGGGCGCCGAAAAGACGGCGGAGGAAGTCCGTTCCTTGGGTCGCAAGGCCGTGGTCCACCAACTGGATACCACCGACGCTCCCGGAACCGCAGCCGCGGTGGACAAGCTCGCCGAAGAGCTCGGCGGCGTGGACGTCTTCGTAAACAACTCCGGAACGGGCGACGGCACGAAATTCCTGGATCTGGACTACGAGACGTGGATGTCCACGCTGAACACCAACCTCAACGGCGCCTTCGTCGCCATGCAAACCGCTGCGAAGCGCATGGTCAAAGCGGGCCGTGGCGGCCGCATCATCGCGGTCACCAGCGTTCACGAATTCCAGCCGCGGGTTGGCGCCTCGGCCTACGACGCCTCCAAACACGGCCTCGGCGGACTCATCAAGACGATGGCCCTGGAACTCGCCGAACACGGCATCACCGCCAACAACGTGGCTCCGGGCGAGATCGCCACCCCGATGACCGGCCAGGAGGATGAGGACCCCACCACCAAGGACCGTCCGGGCGTACCATTGGGACGCCCGGGAGATGCCCGGGAAATAGCCGCCGTCATCGCTTTCCTGGCATCCCCGGCTTCCAGTTACGTCAACGGAGCTTCATGGCCCGTTGACGGCGGGATGCTGCAGATGGGACCCCAGGCTGGCTCCCACATCACCAGCCACGACTGGCGTGAAAGCTAAGCCACACCACCTCTGGCCGCACGGAGTTCCGTGGGCTAGTCTGCATGAACGGCCTGCCCCGCAGGCCTGGATGTCCCAAGATTCGTAACACGTTGATGAGGAGCACCATGGCTGGCCACACGTATAGCGTTTCCGAGATTGTAGGAACTTCCACCGAAGGCGTTGACGACGCAATCAAGAACGGCATTGCAACAGCGGCCCAAACACTGCGGAACCTCGACTGGTTCGAGGTCAAGGAAATCCGCGGGCACCTGGAGGACGGCGCGGTGGCCGACTGGCAGGTCACCATCAAGCTCGGCTTCCGGCTGGAGCGCTGACTTTCCTACGCGAGTTGGCAGTTAATGCCAATGTTCCAGGTGAACATTGGCATTAACTGTCATCCCGGCGGGCCGGCTCGGGTTGGGGAGCCACCGCTTCCACCGCGCCCAAGCTGAGCAGCATCAAAGCGTCCGACGACGGCGAACCGGCCTTCGCCGAATAGACCCGAAGGTGCTGGTCGGGATCGTCCGGGGGACTGAGTGTTTCGAAGTTCAGTTCCAGGTCTCCCACCACCGGGTGGTGCAGCCTGACAGTGCCTGCGGCGCGCGTGGCAACCCGGTGCCCCGCCCACCATTGGCGGAATTGTTCGCTGTGGACTGCGAGCTCGCCTACCAACTGGTTCGTTTCGGGGTCGTTGGGGTGCCGGCCGACGTCCATGCGCAGCGCGCCCACGGCCTCGGCGGCAACAGTCTTCCAGTCACGGAACAATGTACCGGCCGCGGGGTCCAGGATCAGCCAGCGCGTGAGGTTGCGTTCAGCCGCCGGTAACAAGGAGAAGTCCGTGAACAGCAGGTGCGCCATGCGGTTTCCGGCCAGGACATCGGCGCGTCGGCCGAGGACCATGGCAGGAACATCCCCCACTGCGTCCAGCAACTGCCTCAACCCAGGCCGGACCTTCTGCACGGGACCGGGGTTGCCGGCGGAACTTGCGCAGTGTTCCAACAGGTCCATCATGTGCGCCTGCTCCCCCGGGTCCAGGCGCAGTGCCCTCGCCACGGAGTCCAGGACTGCCTTGGACGGGTGGATATTGCGGCCTTGTTCCAGGCGGGTGTAGTAGTCCGTGCTCACGCCCGAGAGGCGCGCGACCTCTTCGCGGCGTAGCCCCGGGACCCTTCGTGAACCGCTGGATTCCTGCGCTCCGGCGTCCTCGGGCTGGAGGCGGGCACGCATGACTTTAAGGAATTTGCCGAACTCGGCGCTCTGACCCATCCGTCCATTCTGCCGCCCAGGGTGTGTGAAAGGCCACTGTTGTGGGTAGGACTACCAGACCTAGGAAAAACAGGATCAGGCTGTAGTGCTGACTCTGCCCCCAAAACTGCATAGGCTCAGAGCAGAGCCTCCGAAAACGCTTTCTGATGCCCGTTCCGCGGGACAGGCGTGACGCCGGAGCGCCAAGGCCATAACCATCCCGTCGAAGGAGACCGCATGCCAGAGCTGACACTGAACAACGGCGTCACCATCCCGCAGCTGGGATTTGGTGTCTTCCAAGTGCCCGCCGACGAAACGCAGAAGGTGGTGGAAGACGCCCTGGAGACGGGGTACCGCCACATAGACACCGCGGCCGCCTACCGGAACGAGGCCGGAGTTGGAGCCGCGATCAAAGCCTCGGGAATTCCCCGGGAAGAACTCTTCATCACCACCAAGCTTCGCAACGGCGAGCAGGGCGAGGCCTATGACGCGTTCCAGCGAAGCCGCGACGCCCTCGATCTGGAAGTGATCGACCTTTACCTTATCCACTGGCCGGTCCCTTCCCAGGGGCTCTATACGCAGGCCTGGAAGGAGATGGAGAAGCTCTACCAGGACAAGCAGATCCGGGCGATCGGTGTCTCCAACTTCCTCGCCGAGCATGTGGACACATTGCTGCGCGAAGCCGAGGTAGTGCCTGCCGTAAACCAGATCGAGCTACACCCGACGTTCCAGCAGGGCGAGTTGGCCAACAAGTGCCGCGACCTCAGCATTGCCGTTGAGGCGTACAGCCCGCTGGGGCAGGGCAAGGACCTGAACGCGGAGCAGGTGGCACTCATCGCCGCAGCACACGGCACTACTCCTGCCCAAGTGATCCTCGCTTGGCACCTGGCGCAAGGAACCATCGTGATCCCCAAGTCCGCCGACTCAACCCGGATGCGGGAGAACTTCGGCGCCGCCGACCTCAACCTCACCGAATCCGAACTCGCGGCCATCACCGCACTGGAGGCGGGCGCGCGCATCGGTTCCGATCCCGCCGTCGCCGCTTTCACCCAGCTCTAAGACCACACAAAAGGACCAATTGAAATGCAGTACACCCATCTGGGCCGTTCCGGCCTGAAGGTTTCACGCCTCTGCCTTGGAACCATGAACTTTGGCCCGCAGACCGACGAGGCAACCGCGCACTCCATCATGGATTCGGCGCTGAACTCGGGCATCAACTTTTTCGACACCGCCAATGTCTACGGCGGGGTGGAGCATCGCGGTTGGACAGAGGAAATCATCGGCCGCTGGTTCGCCAAGGGCGGCGAGCGCCGTGAACGGACCGTGCTCGCCACCAAGCTTTACGGCACCATGACGGACCGGCCGAACGAGTCCAAGCTGTCCGCGCTGAACATCCGGCGGGCACTGGATGCGAGCCTCAAGCGGCTGCAGACGGACTACATCGACATCTACCAGTTCCACCACATCGACCGGGATACTCCGTGGGACGAGATCTGGCAGGCCATCGAGGTAGCCGTCCAGCAGGGCAAGATTCTCTACTCGGGCAGCAGCAACTTTGCGGGTTGGCACATCGCGCAGGCGCAGGAAGCAGCCCGGCGGCGGAACTACACCGGCCTGGTCAGCGAGCAGTCCATCTACAACCTCTTCAAGCGTGAGCTGGAGCTTGAAGTCATCCCGGCCGCGCAGCAGTACGGCCTGGGCTTGATCCCGTGGTCACCGCTGCAGGGCGGCCTGTTGGGCGGCGTGCTCAAGAAGGAGGAGCAGGGCGTCCGCAGAACGGAAGGCCGTGCACTGGAGACCCTCAAGAAGCACGAGGACCAGATCCGCCAGTACGAGGATTTCGTGGACGAGCTGGGTCAGAAGCCCGGGGATGTCGCTCTGGCGTGGCTGCTTCACCAGCCGGCGGTGACCGCACCGATCGTCGGCCCCCGCACCCAGGAACAGCTGGACGCAGCCATCCGCGCACTGGACGTTTCCTTGAACGAGGACGCGCTCAAGCGGCTTGATGACATCTTCCCGGGCCATCGTCCAGCACCCGAGGATTACGCCTGGTGACCGCCCTCCCCAACAGCCTTGGGGCGGAGGCGGACACCGTCTCTCCGCGGAACATCCTGTTCATCGGCGGGACCGGGGTCATCAGCGCGGCGGCGGCTGAACGCGTCGTCGCGCTGGGCCATCGGTTGACCATCCTCAACAGAGGACAGTCAGTCGGTCGGCCGGTAGCGGACGGAGCAGAGCTCCTGCATGCGGACATCCGGAACCCGGAGGCAGTGCGTGAGGTGCTTCAGGGAAGGGAGTACGACGCCGTCGCGGACTTTATCTCGTTCACTCCGGATCATGCGCGGGCCGGGTTGGAATTGTTCCGCGGGCGGACAGGGCAGTACGTCTTCATCAGTTCCGCTTCGGCGTACCAGAAGCCGCCCACCACGTTGCCCATCCGCGAGTCGACGCCTTTGAAAAACCCGTTCTGGAAGTACTCGCAGGACAAGATCGCCTGTGAGGAACTGCTGTTCGAGGCTTACCGGGAACTGGACTTTCCACTGACTGTGGTGCGTCCCTCCCATACGTATGACCGGACCAAGATAGCGATGGTGGGCGGCTGGAGCGACATCCACAGGATGCGGGCAGGCAAGCCCGTCATGGTCCACGGCGATGGGACTTCTTTGTGGACGCTGACCCATAGCCGTGACTTTGCCAAGGCATTCGTGGGACTGCTGGGCAGGCCGCAAGCCGTCGGCGAGAGCTACACCATTACCTCGGACGAGTTCCTGCCCTGGAACCAGATCTATCGCCTGTTCGCCCGGGCTGCCGGCGTTGAGGAGCCGGAACTGTTCCACGTTTGCTCGGACACGATCGCCAGGCACAGTCCGGAGCTCGGGCCGAATCTGCTGGGCGACCGCTCCCACTCGGTGGTGTTCGACAACTCCAAGATCAAAGCCCTCGTTCCCGACTACCGGGCAACGATTCCGTTCGCAGACGGCGCCAGGGAGATCGTTGAGTGGCATGACCGGCATCCCGAACTGCAGGTAGTGGGTGAGGAGTACATGGAGCTCAGCGACCGGCTCTATGACTGGTCCCGTCGATAACTGTTGCCAAGCACCGCGTGACCAGCGTAGAAAAGCAAGGAACCTTTCTTTTTTTCGTCGCAGCCTGAAGTCGCAGCCAGAAGGAGAGCACGCCCATGGCCCAAGCCCCGCTCATTGAACTGAATGACGGCCACAAGATCCCCCAATTGGGCCTTGGCACCTGGCCATTGAATGACGCCCAGGTTGCCGACGCCGTCGTTGAGGCCCTTTCGCAGGGCTACCGCCACATCGATACTGCCGTGAAGTACGGAAACGAAAAGGGGGTGGGCGAAGGGATCCGAAAGAGCGGCGTGGACAGGAAGGAACTCTTCATCACCACCAAGCTCGACGGCGAATTCCAAGGTGCCGGCAGGGCGGTGGAAGGCTTGGACGGTTCGTTGCAGCGCCTGGGCCTGGAATACGTTGACCTGCTCCTCATCCACTGGCCCCTTCCCCGCCGGGGTGAGTTCATCTCCACGTGGAAAACCTTTGAGGAGCTCCGGGCATCGGGCAAGGTGCGCTCCATCGGCGTATCCAACTTCAAACCGGCGCACCTCGATCAGTTGTTCCGCGAAACCGATGTTGTTCCTGCTGTCAACCAAATTCAGCTCAGTCCTTCGATCCCCCGCCCTGCTGCACGGGCCTACAACGAGCGGCATGGCATTGCCACCGAGTCCTATAGCCCGTTGGGGGCCAGCAGCGACTTGCTGAACGCCCCGGTGCTGGCCTCCATAGGGGAAAAGTATGGGAAAACTCCGGGCCAAGTGGTGCTCCGCTGGCATGTCCAGCAGGGCCTTGTCGCCATCCCCAAAACTGCGAATCCCCAGCGCATGAGGGAGAACCTGGACGTCTTCGACTTCGAGCTGGACCAGGACGATCTCAGCAAACTGCAAACCCTCGACGCCGGCCCTGACGCAGGCGTCGACTCGGATGTTCAGGGACACTAGGGAGACTGACATGGCAACTCTCATCTGGACCGGTTCCTACACCGCTGACCGGAACGCGAAGGGCGAGGGAATCGCTGCCCTCTCCGCCGATTCCGAAGGAAACCTCACCTCACTGGGACTGGCCGTCGCCGCCGACTCGCCGTCGTTCCTCGCGCTGCACCCCACGCTCCCCGTGCTCTACGCCGTGGCAGAAGAAGCAGGCCATGTACAGGCCTACCGCCGGACAGGCGACGCCAAGCTCGAAGCCTTTGGCGATCCATGGCCCACCGGGGAAGCGACCTGCCATGTCGCGGCGGATCCGCAGGGCCGCTTCATCATGGCGACCTGCTGGGGCGACGGCCAGGTCATCCTCTTTGAACTGGACGACGACGGCGCCATCACCTCGCGCGCCAGTGCGGCAGCCGCCGTCGACCCCCACGCCGGGACAACCCCCGACGGCGGGAGGCCCAGCAGGGCGCATTCGAGCCTGATGCTTCCCGACGGCCGGGTGATGACCACGGACTTGGGCAATGACCTGGTCCGGGTGTGGCAGTACGTGCCCGGTGAGGGTTTGAAGGCCGACCACCAGTTGGTCCTGCCGATGGGTTCAGGGCCACGGCATATGGCGCGGCACCACAGAGGGACTGTCTTTGTGGACACTGAGTACTCGGTGGAGGTCGCAGCCGTGCGGATGGAGCCTGACGGCACCTATGAGCTGACCTCGGTGGTCCCGGCCAGCGCCGCCGGTGCAAAAGATGGCGACGCCGGCGCTGAGATCGCGCTGTCCCCGGACGGCCGCTTCGCCTACATGGGCGTGCGCGGGACCAACCGTATCTGCGTGCTGGAAGTTTCCCCCGACGGCACCGGGGTCGAACCGGTTGGCGAGGTGCCCTGCGGCGGTGAGTGGCCGCGCCACCACCTGGTCCGCGAGGGCTGGCTGTACGTCGCCAACGAAGGCTCGGACGACGTCGTGAGTTTCAGACTGGACCCGGAAACCGGGCTGCCCGACGGACCTGTGGGCCGCGTGGAAACAGGCGCACCCAGCATGTTGCTCCCAGCCAGTTAAATAACGCCGAGATGGCATTTAATGACAATGATCCGCTCAGACATTGTCATTATTTGCCACCTCGGCGGGCTTTTAGGCGGACCAGACCTCGACGTCGTCCGTGCCGCAGATGAGTTTGCGGCCCGTCGGTTCCAGGACCACCCAGAGCAATTCCTGGTGCTTGGAAACATCATCCACGCGGCCCTTGCCGGCGCCCCACGCGACGTCGTAAATCCAAACGGGATCGCCGGTGTTGAGCTCTGCCCACTCGGAAGCAGGCACATGGCGGTAGTCGGCCGGGCGGTTCAGGATGGAGCTGGTCATGCCGATACTTCGGCAGAAGTCCGCCGCCTCCAGAGAGTGGGAACACCGTTGTAAGCCGGCAGCACGTGGCCCTCAGCGAAAACCTGGACGGTATCCGGCTCGCAGTCCGGGCTCCACAGACCCGACGCCGGGCAGTGGGAACCGGTGGGCATGACGCGGGTGGCTCGTTCGCGCAGGAGGGCGATGCTCTTCATCGTTGAAACTCATCCTTGGGGTAGATCGGGGCACTGTGTGAAGTAGATCTCTCTAACCCTATGTAAGCTGCGGACGCTTCGTTATGGGCATTTGCACAGCGTTTCTACTCAGCTAGATGCAAAAGCACAGCGCTGTTCAGAAGTCCCGATCCAGAGTTCCAGGCTCGGTGAGTGGGGCGAGTGAGCAAGCTGTTCCCGCGAGCGACGTGACGGCAGCTGTGGGAGTCCAGACCATGGCGGCCGCAGCCCCTGCAGTTCGAACACCGGAACCGCCGCTGACCACAGTGCCCAGGACCACGGTGACCACAGTGCGCGGCACGCCCGATACGGTCTCCGTGCTGGCCGTCATAGTGGCGTTGAAGACCACAGTCTTCCGACTCTTGACGAAGTTCTGCTTCAGGTTCACCGAGCCCAGATTCACGCTGCTGCCCGCCCTCTGGACGTCCAAGACGTCCTGTGAGTTCCCCAGCCCCAGGACGTTGCCGTCCCTCAGGCGCACGGTCACCGGGAGTGACGCACCGGCCCAGCCCGGGGTGACCGTGGCCGGATTGACCTGCTGGCTGTAAACGAAGCTCATGGAATCTCCGGACTCCAACCTTCCTTGGGTGAGGCCTCCGTTGGTGGCGCGGATGTCCGCCGCGCGGAGTGGGCTGTTGTCCACCCTTCGCGATGCCACTGTCGACGAAAAAGTGTCCTTCCCGCTGCGATCCGTCAGCACGGCCCTGAGGTCATACGGCCCATCCGCACTTCCAGCAGTGTTCCAGTTGCAGGCATAGGGGGCGGCGGCCAAAGTACAGAGCGTGCTCCAGGTGGTTGTCCCGGCAGGGGCTGCCTGGATCTTGACAGCAGCCACCCCTGCCGTTGAGTTTGCCGCCGCGGTCAGAGGCACGGTCCCCGTCAGGTAGGCGCCGGGATCCTCCAAGGACACAGATGCGACCGTATTGTCCACGGTCCTGCTGACGGCAGCAGAGGTGGTGCTGTTTCCTGCCGCGTCCATGCTGACCGCCCGGAAGGAGTAACCCCCATCGGTCAAGGTCGTGGTGTCGAATCGGCAGGAATAGGGGCTGTCAACGACGGTGCACGCCGTACCCCATGTGCTGGTCCCGGTGCGCGCGTACTGCAAGCTGACCTGGGCAACGCCCGAGTGGGCATCCGTACTGGTTGCCGCGAGGGTCCGGACACCACTGAGCGGCGTTCCGGGGTCCGTAAGTGCGACGGTGGGGGCAAGGTTGTCCACGGTGATATCCGTAATGACTGCCGAGTAGGTGGTGGTCAGGCCGGATACAGCCACGGCCCTGAGGTCGTAGCTTTCATTTGCCACAAGTGCGGTGTTCCAGGTGCAGTTGTAGGGGGCCAGGATGCTGGGGCAGGCAATGCTCCACTTGTTCGCTCCGGCCAGCGAGTACTCCACCCGTACCGTGTAAATGGAATTTCCAGCGCCAAGCAGGGTGGTGGAAAGCGGCACGTTTCCCCGGATGGCTTCGGCCGGGCTGGCAAGAACCACCAGCAGGTTGTTGGCAACCGTCGTGCTGCGGAGCGCGGTCACTGAGGCGAGTCCGGCGTTATCAGTAGCGCGCGCACGGAGGCTGTAACCGCCGTCGGGCGCTGCTTTGGTGTTCCACTGGCACGTGACGGCGGCGCTGGAAGCGGAGCAGATATTCGTCCAGGCGGACGCCCCATCGCGGAGGTATTCGACGTCGATACTTCTGATGCCGGATTCGGCATCCTGCGCTGTGGCTTGGAGGGCAACGGTGTCCCTGACGGAAGTGCCCGGATCCGCCAGCAACACCGTGGGTGGATTCCAGTCAGCTGATGCCGCCCATTTGTTCCCCGTACTGGAGGTGACCGACGTGAAGGCGGCAGCTGAGGTTCCTGCCGTGGCTCCGAGGACCACAAGGATCGCAATCAGCGCCGCGAGCAGGAAGGCTGCCACGGCTTTGACGCGCGGGTTCGTCCACAGGACCGGCAAGGCGAGCCCTGCCGGGATGCTTGCGGAAGACCGCCGCCGGGCTTGTTGTCCGTCCCGCCGGGCCCGCGCCGTGCCCGCCGTCCCATCTGCGGACGAGCCGCCCAGGTAGATCGCACAGACCACCGCCAGGAGCGTACCGACCGACCACACAGCGAGCTGCGGCAGTGTCCCATGCGTCAACCACAGTCCCGGTAGACCAACCATGGGCACCAACAGCCGGGCCTGCCCGGTGATCTGCTCCCGTTTCATTGGCGTGCTGTCGACGTCGGTGTTGGCGTCACCTGCAGTGATATAGCTGCCGTCGTCGTTGGCACCGACGATGCGGTGCAGGCGCGTTTTGCCGACCCCGTCCGGCTCGGCCTCGGCCGGGCTCAGGAACTCCACCACACCACCCAGGGGAACAGGCGAAGTGTCCGGAAGCGTCGATGAGAGGACCACATCGCCAGGGCTGATGTGCGGCTCCATTGAACCGCTTTGAACCACGCTTCCACCCCACCCCAGGAGCGCGGGGAACAGTGCGATGACCGCCAAGCTCAGGGAAATGCCCAGGTAGACCCGGGCAACGATGCCAACGACAAAAGGCACCCATCCTTCAGCGGAGAACAGGGCCTGTGCGGCGCTGTCCTTATGGTCCAAGCTCACGGTTCAGCGGTGTGTCCAGTCGCTCGGCTACGGGGTGGGGGCGGTGTCCGACTGCAGTTCCCACACGATGTCGATGCCCACCCGCGCACCCTGCAGCGCGTTCACCTGATCCTGGGTCAAACCCGTGGTGTCGAAACGCCACGTGCCCCGATAGCTTTGCGTCTCACCGGGAGTACCCGCGGTATCCCAGATGGAACCACCGGTCGCATAGTCGCGGCTGTTCGCCGCCAAGGTGGAAATGGGCAGCTCCGGAACCGTGTTGGCCGTGGGAGTAAAACCGGTGCAGTCGTTGAAAGAGCCTCCCGTACCCTGCTCCAGGTCGAAGAAGATGCGGTTTTCCAGACCCCTGTCCGTAATCAGGTTCTGCGTATATGCGCGCACTTCGCCCGGAACATTGGAATTCGACGTCACCACGATGCACTTCTGGCCCGTCTGTCCCGGGACGATGTTCTCCACTGTGAAAGCTGCGGCCCCGAGGTCGTCATCTGTCAGCGTGACGCTGCCGGTGCTCCATGAGCTTCCGGAGTTGCGGGTGGTGGCAGTGAACGCGGCCTGCGAGCCCTGCCACACCATCGCTCCGGCAATCAGTACCGCGACAGGACCAGCGGTGAAGGCCGCTATGGCCCTGGTACGAGAGGAAGGGGATTTCATTGAGAGGTTCCTTTGCTTGAGACCATTACGAGGCCGCACGCAAGGGAAGCATCGAAACCAGGCACCCCATTTGCTGCGCAACGACGAGTTCAGGCTAGCGCAATGAAGGAAATCTATCTACAAGCAAGTCATGCAATTGACAAATCTGTAATATATCTTGTCATTAACTGCACTTACTCATACCGAAGGCTCAACAGCAGAGACTTCAATTGCTGGTACTGCGTAGTTCCCATCCATGCCCTCGCGGCCTCGGGCGAAGCAAAGATCGGCTGCTTCTCGTAGTCGAAAATTACGCGGGCGGCCATGACCCCGTTGGGCATTTTGATCTGGTTGGTTCCCGAGCTGGTTTCGCCGGAGCCAAGTTGTGAACTACGACGGACGTCCATCGAGTAGTGCGGGGTCTGGTCCCCCAAGGCAGCCGAAGGATCCTGGCCAGGCTCAACCATCTGGGCTCCCACATCCGAGAAGAACCCGAACTGCACCAGGTCATCCGGCGCATCCGAAGCCACAACCCCCGTGACCGGCGCCTGATCAAAGACCGTCCTTTTGACGAATGCGCCGGTACCGTCGCCATAGAAACCGCTGTAGACGTAGGCAACGGGCGTCCCGGCGCTGTCCATGACAGTGGCTCCTTGCGAACCCGATTTCGTTTCCTCTGACAGGTAGGGGCCCTGCTCCGTCTTGACGCTCCATCCGACTGGGTAGCTGAACGAGAGGTGCCCGTCAGGGAACGTGTAGCTCTGGACCTGGGCAGCATGGGGCAGCGTCGTTGTCGAAACGGGCGTTGGCGCCACCACCGGGGCTGTGGCGACAGGCGTGGAGGTGAGTTGGGGCGTTGCAACTGCTGTAGGAGTAGCTGTCGGAGTAGGCGTTGGCGTGGCCGTTGGCGACGGCGAAGCAGACACAGAAGGTGTGGCAGTGGCTTCGGCTGAAGCTACCGTCGCTGCAGGGGCCGGGGTGGCACTGACCGGCCCGAAGTTGGCGGCCACCAGAACGCCGGCCGTCACCGCTGCAGCACCGAGCAGCAATCCACCGGCAATCTGGAACTTCCGTGCCCTGCGCTTATCAAGGGAAGTCACATTGGATGGAATATTTGCATCGCTGAATACCGTGGTCCCGGACAGAATCTTGTGGAGTGCTTCCTCGCCCTTCGGCTCCGGAGCGTCACTCATATCCCACGGGTCAATTGCTGAAATCTGGTTCTTGATAGGATCCATGATCTTCACGCCCCCAACTTCTGTGTAGTAAATTCGGCCGCCGGCATCTGTTTGCGGAAAGCCGTACGTGCGCGGTGCAAGCGGACTTTCGCCGCTGATTCGCTGCACTGCAGGACTCCGGAAATTTCGGCCGTGCTCAAACCGTCCCAATAGGCGAGTTGCAGGATTTCGCGGTCCTGTTCCCGCATCCGCATTAAGGCGTCCTGAACCACGACGTTCTCGGAGTCATCCCCAAAGCGCTGGACCGCCGTCGTCCGGAGCTTTTCCTGCAGGGCGAGTCGCCTGTCGCGGCTCCGGTACGCGTTCCCCACCAGGTTGCGGGCGACTGTCAGAAGGTATGGAAGTTCCGGGGTGGACTCATCGGTCCACTTCTGCCAGACGACGCGGAAAACGTCGGCGGCGATCTCCTCGGCTATATCCGCCGATTCCACGCGTCGGCGAACAAACTTGAAGACGGACGGATAGCTGTCTTTATGAATGGCGATGAACGCCAATTCGCGCTCGGAAAGCACGATTTTCCCCCTGAAATATAGAGCCCGGACCTGCAGGATACTTGTCTAGTTTCCGGCTCGGGCACGCCGGTTACAGGGAGCGGAAAATATTTGTGTGCCGTTGGTTACGCGGAGCGCCGCAACACCCGGCCGCGCCAGGCAGAGACAGCCCACACGATCACGAACAACGCCACGAGGATCAATCCCGCATCGCCCAGGTCGATCCCGCCGAGCCAGGTTGTCAGAGGATCATCCAGTCCGAAGGCAGCGTTGACGAAGCCGCCCAGCGTGATCACCGAGATGAACAGCGCCGAGACTGCCGAAATGCCTGTGATGACGGCGTTGAAGCCGAGTTTCCGCCGGGGGTCATGGATGGCGGACTTGTACAGCTTCATCATGGCAACCCCGTTGATGGAGTCGCACAGGGTCATGGCTGCCGTGAACGCCAGCGGAAGGGCCATCAGGGCGAGCGGAGAAACGCCGGCGAGTGACGCCGTCGTCGTGATGACCAGCAGCCCGATGGTGGTGGCGGTATCGAAACCCAGGCCGAACAGGAATCCGATCACGTAGATGTTCCTGGGCCGCTCCACCTTGGACAGGGGTTTTGCCAACAGCCGGGCCACAAAACCTTTGGCCTCCAGGTCTTCAGCGCGCAGCTCACCGCCGTTCTGCACCTTCCGGTAAACCTGCGTTGCGCGGATGAAGGCCGAGCCGTTGAACAGTCCCATCGCCAACAGGAACAGTCCGGACACTCCACTGCCGATCAGGCCCAGCACCAGGTTGCCGGTGGTGCCGTCCTCCATGAACTGCCCGATCAACGTGGCGCCCGCAACCACCAGCAGACCGGCCAGGATCACCACCGAACTGTGCCCGAGACTGAACGCGAACCCAACGCTCACCGGGTCCTTCCGCTGGGCTACGAACTTGCGCGTCGAGTTGTCGATGGCCGCGATGTGGTCCCAGTCGTAGCTGTGCTTGATGCCCGCAACGTAAGCGGTGACCACCAAGCCGAGCGCCAGCGGCTGGGCTCCCCCGGCGCTTCCGGCAAGCAAAAGCACGACGCCGGCAAGATGCAACGCGGCGACGGCACCGAAGGTGAACAGCATGCGCGTCCGGAGGGACAGGGCATCCCGCTCGCGGTACATGGCGGCGAACCCGGTCAGCGCAGTCATCAGTATTTCCTCAAGTTCAGGGGCCCCTGCCCGTACCAGCGCTCCCGCAGGAAGGTGGTGCAGGCACCCAGCAGTGTGTTGAGTTCTTCGGTGCTGTTCGACAACGATCGCAGCACAAGCCCTGTGGTTCCGGCAATAGTCGCCGTCAAAGAAACTCCGGTGTACGCGTCAAATCCGCGGGTCAGCTCATGCAACCGGTCAGCCAGCCCTTGGTCCACCCGGCGATCCACCACCACCAGCGACCCCAGATGGCTGAAGCCCTCCATGAACCCCAGCCCGGTGACATCATTGAGCGGAGGCCGGATCAGGAGGTTGTCCAGCGCCAGCAGTTGCGCCCCGGCGGCGCCCTCGACCCGGATCTCGTTCCTGAGCCGCACTTCCTCATAGCGGAACACCGCACCGTCGGGCGACCAGCCGGGCGTGATGACTTCGGCCATCACAAAGCACGACGTCGGGTGGAGACTGATGTGCGAATTCTGCCGGTAGCTCGCCTCCCGGTAGGCAATCAACTGGTCGGGCAACAGCTCCAACCGCGAGCCCTCCCCCAGCCACACACTCATCCGCTGCTCCGCGAAGGACCCGGGCGTCCGATACACCTTGGTAGCCGACTGCGTAGTGAGAAGCAGGTCAGCCCCGTCCTCGACCTCCACCTCAATGAGGAACAAATCCGCCCCCAGATACGCCCCACCCGGATTGACCATGACATAACAAACCTGCCCGGACTCGTCGAGATAGTGCGGCCGCAAAACCCGCAAAGCCCCCTCATGAAACTGCCGCGAAGCCACAGACCTCCCGCCCCGTTCGGCGATGCGCAGCCGGAGTTCACCTCGGGGCGACTGGACCACCGAGGCGGCTGAGCCGGATTTTTGGGCCGCGGCGTGGCGGGCATCGCGAAGCGGGCACGGCCCAAAATCCGGCGAAGCCGCCGGACCAGGCACGGGCACTGAGATGAGCGAGGTCATTGTGCCAAGTCGAGCATCAGGACATCCCGCCGGATCCAGTTGAGGACGTCTTCCAACCCCTCGTCCGTCTTGAGGTTGGTGAAGCAGAACGGCTTATCACCGCGGAACTCCTTGGAGTCCCGTTCCATGATGGACAGGTCCGCACCGACGTGGGGTGCGAGGTCGGTCTTGTTGATGATGAAGAGGTCGGACTTTATCATGCCCTGCCCGGCTTTGCGGGGGATCTTCTCGCCCTGGGCGACGTCGATGATGTAGATCGAGAAGTCCACAAGCTCAGGGCTGAAGGTGGCCGAGAGATTGTCGCCGCCTGATTCGACGAAGATGACCTGCAGTCCGGGGTGGCGGGTTTTCAGTTCTTCGATGGCGGCCGTGTTCATGGACGTGTCTTCGCGGATGGCCGTGTGCGGGCATCCGCCGGTTTCTACGCCGATGATCCGGTCTTCGGGCAGGATGCCGTTGGCGGCCAGGATTTTGGCGTCCTCGATGGTGTAGATGTCGTTGGTGATGGCGGCCATTGAGATGTCGCGGCTCATGTGCCGGGTGATCCGCTCAACGAGCTGGGTCTTTCCTGCTCCGACAGGGCCGCCGATACCGATCTTGATGGGTTCAGTCATTTGTCCTCCTTCATTAGCTCATGAACATGCGGGCACGTTGCCGTTCGTGCCGCATTTGTGAAATTTCCAGTCCGGGGCTGACAGCCCCGAAGTCGTCCCAGCACAGCCGTGCTATATCCCGGGTGGCGGCAGCGACGGCGTCGTGCGCGTGGCGAAGTACCCGCTGCCCGGCGTTCTGCCCCAACGGTATGGCGCGCACGGCGTTCTGCGTCAGCGAGGTAACCGTGGCAAACAGGTAGGCACCAAGGGCCTCCTCGAAGGGAACACCCAATGACCGCGCGATGACTCCAAAAGCCAAGGGTTGATGCCCGGAAGCACCCCCCTCACGCACCAACTTCCGGTAGCCATCCAACTCCATCGATGGGAACACTTCCCCGCCGATCTCAAGCAGCCGCCCACCCATCTTCACGGAAGCCTCCCGCACCTCCCGAGCCAACAGCTGCCCCGAAAGAACAGAATCCAACAACCCCACATCCACCCCTTCATAAAGAAAGCGCAGAGCCAACCCATCGGAATAGGTCAGTTGCTGCCCCACAAAAGCGGAAAGCCAAACCCCAAACGACCCCTCATCCCCAACAAGCCCACGCTCGATATAACCCTCAAACCCCAACGAATGAGCAAACGCCCCCGTAGGCAAAGCCGAATCAGTCAACTGTTGAAGAGCAAGCTGATATCCGGCGCTCATCGAGCGCCCTCAAGGGTGAGACGACAGCCAGCCGCGCCGGATTTTTGGGCCGCGGCGTGGCGGGCATCGCGAAGCGGGCACGGCCCAAAATCCGGGGCGGCGCCCCAGCCGCCACCAGTTTCCGGCACACGATTAGTGCGAGTGCTCAGCATGGCGGAACGGCACCGGCATGACCCGTTCTTGCCTGTCGTAGGGGGCGCCGACGCTCTTCAGGTAGTCCTCGACCGTGTGATCGTACTGGCACACCATGACCTGGGCCCCGTACTCGGATTCGGAGTCGAAGAATTGCGCCTGCAGGTGACGGTTGCCGAGCGAATGTGCCACGACACCCATCTCGTGGATGCTCCGCGGCGCGATCACCAGGACGTCCGTGGGCAACACGGAGATGACGATGACGTTGTGGTCGTCGGCCGCCAGGATGTCGCCATCACGGAGGTCCCCCGAACCGCTGGGCAGGCGGATGCCCAGTTCCTTGCCGTGGTCGGTGGTGACGCGCTGGATGCGTTTGACCAGCAACGCACTGGGGAGCACCACCTTTTCCGTGTGGTGGCCAACAAATGCCCCGGGTTGCTCGTGCAGGTTGCCCAGGATTTTTTCGATGATCATGCGGGCTCCTAAAACAGGAAGTAGCGCTGCGCCATGGGCAACACGTCGGACGGCTGGGAGGTGACTTCTTCGCCGTCGACCGTCACCTTGTAGGTTTCGGGGTCGACGGCGATGTCCGGCGTTTCGCCGTTGAATTTGAGGTCCGCTTTGGTGAGGTCGCGGATGCCGGTGACGGGTTTGATGACGCGTTCGAGGCCGAGGTTGGCGGGAACACCGGCGTCGATGGCTGCCTGGGACAGGAAGGTGATGGACGTCTGCTGGAGCGCCTTCCCGTACGTGGCGAACATGGGCCGCATGGTGCGTGGTTGCGGCGTGGGGATGGAGGCGTTGGAGTCGCCCATGAGTGCATAGGCGATCTGACCGCCCTTGATGACGAGTTCGGGCTTCACCCCGAAGAACGCCGGATCCCAGAGCACGAGGTCCGCGAATTTGCCTTCTTCCACGGAACCGATCACATCGGCCATACCTTGGGCGATGGCAGGGTTGATGGTGTACTTGGCCACGTATCGCTTGAGCCGGAAGTTGTCCGAGTCCGGCGAGCCATGCTCCGCTCCCGAGGGATCCTGCAACACCCCGCGCTGGCGTTTCATGGCATCGGCTACCTGCCAGGTCCGGGTCACGACTTCGCCCACCCGCCCCATGGCCTGGGAGTCCGATGACGTGATGGCGAAGATGCCGAGGTCGTGAAGGACGTCTTCTGCGGCGATGGTTTCGGCCCGGATGCGGGAATCGGCGAAGGCCACGTCTTCGGGGATGTCCGGATTGAGGTGGTGGCACACCATGAGCATGTCCAGATGCTCTTCGATGGTGTTCTTCGTGTAGGGCAGCGTGGGGTTGGTCGATGCGGGGAGGACGTTCGGCAGACCGGCGATCTTGATGATGTCCGGGGCGTGGCCGCCGCCGGCACCTTCGGTGTGGAAGGTGTGGATGACGCGGCCGTCGATGGCCCGGATGGTGTCCTCCACAAAGCCGCACTCGTTGAGGGTGTCTGTGTGGATGGCCACCTGCACGTCGTATTCGTCCGCCACACGCAGGGACATGTCAATCGAGGATGTGGTTGAGCCCCAGTCCTCGTGGACTTTAAGCCCTACCGCACCGGCGCGGATCTGCTCAGCGAGGGGCTCGACGGCGGACGCGTGGCCCTTTCCGAACAGGCCAATGTTCACGGGCAGTCCCTCAGCAGCGAGCAGCATCCTGGAGATATGCCACGCGCCGGGCGTGATGGTGGTGGCTTTGGTGCCTTCGGCCGGGCCGGTGCCGCCGCCCACCATGGTGGTGATGCCGTTGCACAATGCGGCGGGGACCTGTTCCGGGGAAATGAAGTGGATGTGGGTATCGATGCCCCCGGCTGTGAGGATTTTCCGTTCGCCGGCGATGATTTCGGTGCTGGCCCCGATGACGATGTCCACGCCGTCGGTGATCTGCGGATTTCCGGCCTTTCCGATCTTGGAGATGTGCCCGTCTTTCAGGGCGATGTCGGCCTTGTAGATCCCGGTGTAGTCCAGGACCACGACGTTGGTGATGACTGTATCCGGGATCTCCTGCGATCGGGTCAACTGGCCGTTCTGGCCCATGCCGTCGCGGATGACTTTGCCGCCACCGAAGACCACTTCCTCGCCGTGGACCGTGTAGTCCTTCTCGATCTCAAGGAAGAGTTCCGTGTCGGCCAAACGGATGGCGTCACCGGTGGTCGGTCCGTAGAGTTCGGAGTACTGCTTGCGTGATATTTCGAAGCTCACTGGTGGTCCCTTTCCGCTGCGATGCCCGGGCGGGGTTCCCCGGCAACCCCAGTACCGCCGTCGAGCCTTCCGTTGACCGCATTGCTGAGGCCGAACACTTCGCGGGACCCGGCAAGCTCAATCAGTTGGACCGTTTTCCTGTCACCCGGCTCGAAGCGCGCGGCTGTGCCCGCGGGGATGTCCAAGCGGCGGCCGTATGCGGCTTCGCGGTCGAACTCGAGGGCGGGGTTTGCTTCGGCAAAGTGGTAATGCGAACCGATCTGCACGGGACGGTCGCCGCGGTTTACGACCTCGATGGCGATCGCCTCACGTCCGCTGTTGCAAGCGATGGAACCTGGCCGGAGCCTGTATTCACCGGGGATCATGGGGGCTCCTAACGGATGGGGTTGTGGACGGTGACGAGCTTGGTGCCGTCAGGGAAGGTGGCCTCGATCTGGACGTCGTGGATCATCTCGGGAACGCCCTCCATCACGTCGTCGCGGCTGAGCAGGGTGGTTCCGTAGCTCATGAGTTCCGCCACGGTCCTGCCGTCGCGGGCACCTTCGATGAGCTCGTAGCTGATGATGGCTACGGCTTCGGGGTAGTTCAGCTTTAGCCCCCGGCCTTGGCGGCGCCGTGCGAGGTCTGCGGCCACCACGATCATGAGTTTCTCCTGCTCACGGGGCAATAGGTGCACGACATCTCCTTAGGGCTGGGCAGAGCTGGGCCTGATGTGACCAGCGTAAGGAGCGGACGTTTCAGCCACGTTTCCGAACTGTCTCAGCCGGGGGTCGGAGTCGCCTGAATTGACCTCAACTAATGTTGAGGTTCTAGCATCGAATACTGCGCGCCCAGCGGTGCCACATTCGAGCATTTTCCATCAAAGGTATAGCGATGACCCACCCCAATCCCCTGCCGTCCCCGGCTGTCGGCGAGCTCTTCCGGGCCGCGTTCCGCGCACACCCGGCGGGAGTCGCGATCGTCACTGCCTCAGGACCGGAGGGACCGGTGGGACTCACTGCCTCCTCGGTGGCATCGGTGGCCGTGGATCCGCCAACGCTTGCCTTCTCCGTGACCGGTGGCCGTTCGGCGTCGATCATCGCAGCGGCGGAGTCAATCGTGGTGCACCTTGTTGGGGCCGACCAGCTCGAACTGGCCCGCACTTTCGCCGACCCGGCGGCACCCCGCTTCACCGAAGACATGGATTGGCAGTCGCTTCCGACCGGCGAACCCCTGCTCCGGGACGCCCAGTGGGCGCTGCGCTGCGACATCATCCACCGCGCGCCACTGGGAGGTTCGGTGCTTCTCGCGGCGACGGTTCAGGACATCCGGGCCAACGACGGCGATTCAGCCCCGCTGGTCTACCACAACCGGGCGTTCCACACCCTGCTTGAGAGCGTTCCGGCGCTGGGTTAGCTGTTCCTGCCCCGGGCGGCCACGGTCCACGTGTCCACCACAGCCCCTTCACGCACCACGGAGACCTCGTCCACCAGGTTCATGGTGAGGCACACGTGGTTGGGTATCACCCGCAGCCGGGTGCCCAACGCCGGAAGCCCGGCCGAGTCCGGCCAGACTACTGTGGCGTGGTGCTCGGACAGTGCGGTCACCCTTGCGTCCGGGAACTCGGGAAGCCGGGCGTAGCCTGTGGCCCAGTCAGGACGGTCGCTGCCCAGGACCTTGCTGCCGGCATCCACCACCACGCGCCGGACGTTGCCGCCGCGGGCTTCGTGGCGGCTGACCACCGTAGCGGCCACCGTCAGGGCGATGTCGTCCCAGGTGCACCGTTCAAGCTCCAGTTGCTGGGCATCGCCAAAGACGTAGACGCCGGGGCGCAGCTCAGTTGCAGCCGTGGGGCCATCAAGCAGGGCCGTCGGCGTTGACCCGCCGCTGACTGTCCGCACCTCGAAGCCGGCCGAGCCCAGGGCGGCAGCCGCCTGCCCCAGTGCTTCGTTTTCATTGCCTGCCGCCCCTGTTGGCATTCCGGGCTTGTAGCTGTGGCCGGGGAAGGTGAAAACGCCTGCCACGGTGAGACCTGCGGCGGCCGCAGCACGGGCCACCTCCACTGCCTCGTCGGGAAGGACGCCGCTGCGGTGATGGCCGCTGTCCACCTCGATCAGTACCTCGACGGAACCAGCGTCCGACCCCAACCGGTGACCCATCGCCGTCGCGCCTTCCACCGAATCCACACCCACAGCGAGGCGGGAAACCGCGGCCAGGGCCCGGAGGCGGTCAGCGTGTTCAGCTTCCACCCACAGCGGGTAGGCGATGAAGATGTCCTTGACGCCGTCGGCCGCAAAAACCTCAGCCTCACCGATGGTGGCAACTGTGATTCCGACTGCCCCAGCGGCCAGCTGCTTGCGAGCAATCTCCAAGGTCTTGTGCGTCTTGACGTGCGGGCGCAGATTCAGCCCCCGGCACTGCATGCTCTCGGCCATCCGTTGGATGTTGCGGTCAAGGATGTCGACGTCGATCATGACGGCAGGGGTACGGACGGCAGCAGGAATCACGTTCATTCCTCAAACACTAACTGCCCTGACTCGAACTTCTTAAGGCGCGGAATGCCGGACCCGGAGTTCAAAGGCGGCCTCCAACTGACGCACGCCGGCAACGGCTTGGTCGCTTTCGATCCTCTCGATCAGGAGTTCAACGGCGCGCTCCGCAATTTCCGCACGCCCCGGCGCCACGGTTGTCAGCGACGGCGATGCGAACCGTGCCTCCTCAATGTCGTCGAAACCGGCCACGGCGATCTCCTGCGGCACCTTCTTTCCACGGACCAGGAGCTCGTGAAGAGCTCCCAGGGCCAAGGCGTCGTTGAGGCCGAACACGGCGTCGAACTCTGCGCCACTGTCCAACAATCCGGCAATTGCCTCTGCTCCCCCATCTCGTCGCCACTCACACCGCAGCAGCAAGGCGGGGTCGTACTCAACGCCGGCGTCCGCGAGCGCAGCCTTGTAGCCGCTGAGCCGCAGGCCGGCGCTGCCTGTTGTGTCGCCGTCGGCCGCCCCCAGGACTGCTATACGACGGCGGCCACCGGCCAACAGATGCGTGGTGATGGCGGCGGCGGCTTCCTGGTTCTGGATGAGGACCATGTCCAGGCGCGGGTCCTGCACATACTCCCCAAGGAGGACCAACGGCTTGGTGCCGGCCGCCTGAATGATCTCCTCAGCACCAAGGGCCAGGGGGATGAACAGGAGGCCGTCGGTGAGGCTGCGGAATTGGCCCTGGATGGCTGCCTTCTCGTGGCCTGCCTCATTGCCGGACTGCTCAACCAGGACGCGGTAGCCGCGATGCCATGCTGCCTTCATAATGTCGGACGCCAACTCCGCGTAATACGGGATGGAAAGGTCGGCCAGGACGAGGCCCAGCATGTTGGTCTTCCCGGATCGAAGACTGCGGGCCGTCAGGTTGGTTTCGTAGCCAAGCTCCTCGATGGCGTCCAAGACACGTTGTCGCGTGGCCGGCCGGATGAATTCATAGTTGTTGATGACATTGGAGACTGTCTTCAACGAGACCCCGGCGACTTTCGCGACGTCGTTCATGGTGACTGCCATGCGGCACTCCTTAGGTGCAGGTGAAATACATCATTGCAACCAGAGAACGCACGGGGCGCGGTATCTTGTCGCACGCCATAAGCGTAGTGTCGAAATATGAGATCCCGGATGGTGACGGTCCGGAACTGATTTATCCGGGTTGGGCGCGAACACGAGTGCCCAGCCGCCCAGCCGGAAAAGCCTGAAGTCCGGCCTTGCTGAATTGAGGCCATAATGGCCCGGAACGAAGAAGTGCAATCTTCTACAAAAATGCAACATCATCTTTCTGAAAGCGCCACATCCGCAGGATCCCGGACAGACCTGACAAATTTTCTGGAGCGCATCCAGGATCTGCTGGTGGAAAACGCGGACATTCCCGGCTTTCTCGGCGACCTCGTGGAATTGACCGCGGACGAACTCACAACGTCGGCCAACACGGTATCGTGCGGAATGACGGTTATGCGGCAGAAAAAGCCGGTCGCCGTAGCGGACAGCGACCCGCTGGCACGCCGCTTGGACAAGATTCAAAATGACCTGGGTGACGGCCCCTGCCTCAGCGCCCTCCGGACACGGACCATGACCCATGTCCCCGACATACGGCATGAAAACCGCTGGCCGGACTACATGGACGCCGTGGAGGACACGGATATTGGTGCCATCCTGGCACTGCCCCTGGACTTGAACAGCACCTCTGCCGCCGTCGTAAATCTGTACTCGGCGCATCCACACAGCTTCGGTGAGGAGGACGTTCGTGCAGCCCAGCGGGTGACCACCACGGGAGCGAAGGCACTGCAGCTGGCCCTGAAGATGTCGCAGCTGCAGGACGCACGCGCGAACTTGGCAGCGGCACTGGATTCCCGCACCACCATCGACACGGCCGTGGGCATCATCATGGCGCAAAACAGGTGTGGCCGCGATGCTGCCTTCCAGATCCTGGCGGATGCATCCAGCCATCGCAACATCAAGCTGCGCGCGGTGGCGGAGGCCGTCGTCGCCCATATCGCGGGAGACCGGCATCTTCCCGCTTCCTTTGAAGACTAAGGCCTCCAGACAGACTCCTTCAGCCGTCACACGTCGCTCATACCCCTGCAACGCGCCCGCAACATAGTTGCGCAAAGCTGGATCCAAGTAAATGGCGGAGCCAGCTGAGGAGGCAACCATGGGCATTGCAAACAGGGACCTGTTCCAGGCGCTGAAGACACAGGCCACCCTGGCCCAAGCATTCGGCGCCGTACCGGGCGGCCAGGAAAAACCGCACCCGCTGAGCCAGGGAGACTACGTCGAGGCGTGGCACAACGGCCGCCTCTACCACCAAGGCACCGTGGTCAAGACCGTGGCGGGCACGGACCTGTTTTGGCTCAACGACCAGACGGGGACCCGTCGTCTGCTGGACATGGAATCCATGGAAATCGTGACCGTTGACGGCCCGGCTCCGGAAGCTGCAACGCAATCACCAAAGCCGGCTCCCGCCACCGTCACTCCCATCTCAGCGTTCCCGACCTTCCACGACGGAACGCAGCAGATCGCTTAGTTCCCCTCAGGCTCCAGGGACAGCCTGATCATGGTCCAGCTAACGGCCGGAAGCTCGGCGGTGAGGTTGCCGCCGTCGAGCTTTACACTGACGTTTTCAGACGGCAGGACCGACGTCGAATCGTCGGCTGTCGCCTGCCAGTACGGGTCCTTGTTCGTGTAGGTCACGGCCTCGATAACCTTGCCGGCGTTCAAGCTTCCGACGGCGGCTTCCAGCGTCAGCGCGGTCGTCGCCGAACGGTTCACGGCGAACACCACGGCTTGGTTGGCGTCGGCGTCGTAGGTTGCCACGGCTGACAATGCGCCAAAGCCAGCGGTCTTTTCGCTGTTCAACTGCGGGGACTCGACGGCGAGGTTGAGTACTGCGCCCGAGGCATGCTGGGACGTGAGTGCGAACGGGTGGAACGTTGTCTGCTTCCATGCGCGGCCGCCGGGCTCGGTCATGATCGGCGCGATGACGTTGACCAGCTGGGCAAGGCTCGCTGAATGAACGCGATCGGTGTGGCGCAACAGCGTGATCAGGAGATCGCCCACCACCACTGCGTCCGCCACCGTGTAACGGTCCTCCAGCAGAACCGGCGCAACCGGCCAGTCGTCACCCGTGGGCGCCTTGGACTCGTCGCGTGTCATGTGCCAGACGTTCCACTCATCAAATGAAATGTTGACCTGCTTTTCGGACTTGGTAGCCGACCTCACATGATCGATGTGGGAAACGATGTCCTTGATGAACGCTTCCATCCTGTGGCCGGCGGACAGGTGTTCCTGCAGGTCGCCGAAGTCCTCGAAGTACTGGTGCGCCGAGATCAGGTCCACCAGCTCATAGGTTTCGTTGAGGACCACACGCTCCCATTCACCGAACGTGGGGATGTTGGGGCCGGAACTGCCACAGGCAACCAGCTCCAGGTCCGGGTTGACCATGCGCATCGCCCGCGCGGTTTCGGCCGCCACACGGGCGTATTCCGTAGCGGTCTTGTGACCGATCTGCCAGAAGCCGTCCATCTCGTTGCCGAGGCACCACATGGTGATGTTGTGGGGTTCCACCGCACCGTTGGCCTTGCGCTGCTCGGACAACGCCGTGCCGCCCTTGATGTTGGAGTACTCCAGCAGGTCCAGTGCTTCCTGGGTTCCACGGGTGCCGAGGTTCACGGCCATCATGGGCTCCACCCCGGCCTTCACGGACCACTTGGCGAACTCATCCACGCCCACCAGGTTGGGGTCGCTCGAGTGCCAGGCGAGGTCAAGACGCGTGGGACGGTTCTCCTTCGGGCCCACCCCGTCCTCCCATCGGTAGCCGGAAACGAAGTTGCCGCCGGGATAGCGGACAGTTGAGACGCCGAGTTCCTTGGTCAGCTCCAGGACGTCCGTACGGAATCCGTCCTCGTCGGCTTTGGGATGCTCCGGCTCGAAAATGCCGGTGTAGACACAGCGGCCCAGGTGCTCGACGAAAGCCCCGAAGGTCTTCCTCCTCACGGGGCCGATGACGAACGCGGGGTCGATGGTGATTTTGGCGGTGTTGTTCTGGGCTCCCAAAGCGTGGGTCCTTGTCTGCTGGTGTGCGGGGCGTGCGAGTCAATTTACAACGTTATAGAAACCATGCTGTCGGTGGATGGGGTGGGAGTCAAGAGATTTCTTCGCGTGCACCTACGCTGGGTTCATGCGATCGCACATCGTTCGGGCCGCCTATGCTGCCCGAGCTGCCGAGTACACGGGCCTTTTCGGATCCATCAGCAGTACGCATCCTTCCGACAGGGCACTGGTCCGGGAATGGGCCGTCGAGCTTGATGGAAAGCTCATCGATGCCGGCTGTGGTCCGGGGCAGTGGGCTGGCCTCCTTCACGCACTGGGCACTGACGTCGAAGGGGTGGACCTGGTTCCGGAGTTCATCGCCACGGCCCGGGAAACTTACCCGGACATACCTTTCTCCGTGGGCTCCCTCGAACAGCTGACGGCACCGCGGTGGAGGAATTCCCGCACGCCGTAACGCCCGCCTACTTCTCGCCCGCGGAGGAGATGTCCGCCCTGTGGGAGCGTGCAGGTTTCGCCGTGGTGAGCGCGCACTCGCGGACGGATCCCGGAGTCCGCCCCCATGCGGCGCTCGTGGCAGAACGGCGGTAGCCCGGGCTTGGGAAAACAAAACAGGCCGGAGACTCAACGTCTCCGGCCTGTCTAGAAGGGTGGGCCCTGTGGGGATCGAACCCACGACCCACGGATTAAAAGTCCGATGCTCTACCAACTGAGCTAAAGGCCCTCCAGCTGTTGAAACAGCCATGAATACTGTACCCCAAGGTCAAGGCAGGTAAGGAACCCGAGGCGGCGTGCGCCGTCGTGACCTTCTTTGAGCGGAAGTACGACGGCGGCGCGCCGCGGACAGCGGCGTGTCGGCCCACCGGCGGCGGCAAAGTGGGTCGTGGAGGCACGCCGCTCGGTCCCAAGCAAGCGAAACAAGCGTTACTCGACCCCACCAGAGCACAGGAGTACGGTGAACTCATGAGCGAACAGCCAGGATCACGTGCGTACGGCGGAGCAAACAGGCACCACAAGCCCAAGCCCTTCGCGCCCATCGATTTCGAACCGTTTGCCGGCGGCGCGGACCCTGCGAGAGTGTCCGAGGCCGCACACCTCGCGGCCCAGGCGCTCGTGAAGCGCGGCCGGGACAGCGACGACCCCAAAGTCACGCGCAGGCTGGTGAAACTCGCCGACGAGCAGGGCCTGGATGCGATCGCCGAAATGTGGGCCGAGAGCCCGGCCCGCAGCCTGCCCGGCGCGCTCTGGCGCCTGTACGCCCTCCGCGCCGCCACCATCCAGAACCCGGAGCGCATCTCCGTCTACTTCAGGGCCGGCCGCGACACCGCGCAGGTTTCCAACGTAGTGGCAGGGGCGGCCGAACCGCCCGGAGCCGAAGAGATGAAGACCATGGCGGACGCCATTTTGTCGGGAGCGTTCGACGGCGAGTTCGACGTCGCGTTGGAACGTTCCGCTGCATTCTGCCGCGTGGTGGCGCTCGGCCAGGCAACGCTTGCCGACGGCGCCGAGCACAGCAACGAAGGCCACGCCAGCAAGCTCACCCGCAACTCCCACCAGCTGGTGAAAACCGCGGAAGACCTCGAGCACGCGGCAAACGCTTGGCGGCTGGGCGAGCTGGACTGAGGCGCCCTAAGGGCGGAACCTACCCACGCCCGGCCCGGACTGTCAATGTTGACTTAGCCAGCCAGACGGGGAAAACTAAAACTGGTGTCGAACCGCGAAACCCCCGGGCTTCAACTTATAGCCGCTTCGAGCGGCCTACCGCCGAGAGGCGTATCCGGTTCGGCACCATTTTTATGCCCAAAAGCAGTTTGCCCGGACGCGCACTGAGGCGGTCCGGGCAAAACGCGGCAGAAACTACTTCAGCGTGACCGTGGTTTCGGCAGTTTCCTTCTTGTCGTGATCGAGGTCGCCGGCCGCGTTCTGCGGCGTCATGGTCGCCTTGATCTCGGCTTCCTTGCCCGCGGTGTAGGCGAAGTTCTCGGCAATGTTGAACGACTCACCCGGCTTCAGCACGAACGGGTCCTTCTCCTTCAGCTTGATGCCCGAGCTCGTCAGGCCATGCTTCTTGAACCCGTCGCTGCTGGAATCGGACGGCATGCCGCCAAGGTACTTCCAGTCCGTGTACTTGGCGTTGGGAGTCACCAGCGAGTGACTCAGGGGGATATCGGCCGATGACGTGTTGGTGACCACGTAGTTCACGTAGACGATCGGGGCGCCCTTCTTCAGCAGGTTCTCCTTGGTTTCCTTATCCACGAACATGCTGTCCTTGGAAGCGACATCCGTGGCCACCTGGAAGACGTCGACGGAGAAGCTGTCACCCTTCAGACTGCCCAGCTTGTCGCCGGCATCGGAGACCGGGAGCGCCCAGGACGCAACCTTGTAGGAACCCGAGGAGGCGCCCTCGGACGGAGCCGATGATGCTGCGGACGAGGCAGACGGCGACGAGGACGAGGAGGACGACGGCGATTCGGAACCGCCCGCCGTCGGGCTCGTCGCGGCGGGAGCGCAGGCACTCAGGGCAAGAAGCCCGGCGGCGGCCAGGCCGCTGATCTTCATAAGGTTATTGACACGCATAGTTCCCCCATTGATTGGATTAATTGATGTGCCCAGTCTTGCATGTTTGTGCGGCACCCCGCGATGGGGACAAGTTCCCGCAACACCCGGGCGCTTCCCGCAGCACTCCTGCCGACCGGTAAAGTTGGGAGCGAAACGGATCGCGTCAAGTCAAGCGGCCCGCGCCCACCCGTCCCCAGCCCGGAAGCGACATGAAGCTGCGCCTTTTCCCCCAGGAACCTGCCGGGCTCGTACTGCTGGCCCAGATGGCCGGCGTCATCGTGGCCGCCACCGGGACGCTCTCCGAAATTCTTGGTGCCCCTGCCAGCGAGCACGAACGACTCGCAGAAGAGCTCCACGAGCACGAGTCCAAGTCGCTGGACCTGCACTTCGCCCTCCTGACGCATATGCGCACCAGTTTCGTGAACCCGCTCCCCCGCGAGGACATGTACACCTTGTCCCGCCACCTCAACGAGGCCATGGAGAAGCTGGATGCCGCCGGTGACCTCGTGGCGATCTACAAGCTGGACCGGCTCCCCAAACGCGCAGCCGACCAGCTGGAGATCATCAGCCGCCAGGCCGAGCTGACGGTGGACGCCATGCGGAAACTCGAAGACCTCGACGAACTTGAGGACTACTGGATCGAAATTCTGCGGCTCGCGAAACGTGCCGAGCGCACCCACCGGATCTGGGTAGCGGAGATGCTCAAGGACATGAAGTCCACACAGTACGCACGGCACCGGGACATCGCCAACCAGTTGGTGGAAGTAACCAAGGACATGCGGAAGGTCGCCACGCAGGTAGGCAGCATCATCGTCAAGGAATCATGACGTGACCATCGCCGTCCTGGTCCTGGTAGTTGCTTTGGCCTCGGGTTTCGCATTCCTGAACGGCTTCCGGGATGTCTCCAACGCCGTCGCGCTTTCAACGCGGACCCGAGCCCTCACGCCATCGGTCGCCGTGCTCCTGGCTGCTGTCTTCAACTTTGTGGGCGCCATGCTCAGCGGGACGTTTGTCCTGGCCTTCACGCAGTCCTGGATCACACTGCCCCAAGGCACCGGCGGCCTCACCATGCTCGCCTCAGCCTTGGCGGCTTCCATACTGTGGGGAGTTTATGCGTGGTGGCGCGGCATTCCACTGTCCTCCACGAACTCGTTGGTGGGTGGGCTCATCGGTGCGGGCGGCGCCAGCATCCTGGTCGGTGGAAACTCCCTCGGTGGCGTGGACGGCATCGTTCTCACCCAGGTGGTGCTGCCGCTGGTGCTTTCCCCGTTGATAGCTTTCGGAGCGGCGTATTTGCTGGTGTGGCCGGTTACCTGGGCGGCCCGCTACACGCAGCCGAATGTGGTGAACCGGCGCTTCCGGCGGGCCCAGGCTGTATCGAGCGCGGCCGTGGCGTTCGGGCATGGCCTACAGGACGGACAACGCACCGCGGCGGTCATTTTCCTGGCCGTAGTGGCCGCCGGGTTGTCCGGCGGCGACGACGTACCCCTGTGGATTCTGCTGCTCACGGCCGTGATGCTTACAGCAGGAACAATGTTGGGTGGCTGGCGGATCTCGCACACACTGGGACACAAACTGATCCGTGTGGACCCGCTGCGGGGGTTCGTGGCCCAGACGCTGACGTCCGTCATGCTGTTTGTCGGCGCCATTGGTCTCCAGTTGCCGCTCTCCACCACGCACACGCTCACGGCGTCCGTACTGGGCGGGGGCATCAACCAGCGGTTCCACACCGTGAACCGGCGCCTCGTTCGGAGGATCCTGATGTTCTGGGTAGCAACCCCTCTGGTCACTGCGGCCGCGGCGTTCATCCTGGAACTCGCGTTCTCCCCGCTCACGCGCCTCTAGACCCAACCAGGGGACAGATACGGGCCCACTGAGCGTTCAGTGGACCCTCATCTGTCCCCTAGTTGGGTAACAAAAAACGACGGCGGTCGTACCCCCAAGGCGACGGCCGCCGTCGTTATGTGCCGACTCCCCCCATGGAAGCCGGAACCCGCAGAACCCTTATCCGAAGCGGCCGGAGACGTAGTCTTCCGTGGCCTTCTGGGACGGGTTGTTGAAGATGGACGTAGTGTCGGCGAACTCGATGAGCTTGCCCGGCTTGCCGGTGCCTGCGATGTTAAAGAACGCGGTCTTGTCGGACACGCGGGCAGCCTGCTGCATGTTGTGGGTCACGATCACCACGGTGTACTGGTCCTTGAGCTCGTTGATGAGGTCTTCAACAGCAAGGGTGGAGATGGGGTCCAGGGCGGAGCAGGGCTCGTCCATGAGGATCACCTGGGGTTCAACGGCGATGGCACGGGCGATGCAGAGGCGCTGCTGCTGGCCGCCGGAGAGGCCGGAGCCCGGCTTGTCCAGGCGGTCCTTGACTTCGTTCCACAGGTTGGCGCCCACCAAGGACTTCTCGACCAGGGCATCGGCTGCGCCCTTGGAGATCTTCTTGTTGTTCAGTTTTACACCGGCCAGCACGTTGTCGCGGATGGACATGGTGGGGAACGGGTTGGGGCGCTGGAAGACCATGCCCACCTGCGTGCGTACGGTTACGGGGTCTACGCCGGGACCGTACAGGTTGTCGCCGTCGAGCAGTACTTCGCCTTCAACGCGGGCGCCGGGAAGGACCTCGTGCATGCGGTTGAGGGTACGGAGGAAGGTGGACTTGCCGCAGCCGGACGGGCCAATGAATGCCGTCACGGACTTGGCCTGGATGTTGATGTTGACGTCCTCGACGGCCAGGAAATTGCCGTAGTAGACGTTCAGGTCTTTGACGTCGATGCGCTTGGACATGGTGTTCCTTTGTTCCTTGGGGGTTCTGGAAGTTTTCGTGCCGGGAGTGCCGGCTGCCGGCTACCGGCCCGTCTTGGGAGCGAAGATGCGGGCGATCAGGCGTGCTCCGAGGTTCAGGAGCATCACCAGGATGATCAGCACCAGAGCTGCGCCCCAGGCACGCTGGTCGGAAGGACCAGGGTTGGACGGCGACGTCGGGTTGAGGATCTGTGTGTAAATGAACGTGGGCAGCGAAGCCATCCAGCCACTGAACACGTTGTTGTTGATGGTGGTGGCGAACCCGGCGGTCACCAGGATGGGAGCCGTCTCGCCGATCACGCGCGCGATTGCCAAGGTAACGCCGGAAGCGATACCGGAGATCGCCGTCGGAATAACCACCTTGGTGATGGTGCGCCACTTGCGTACGCCCAGCGCGTAGGACGCCTCGCGGAGCTCGTTCGGTACGATCTTCAGCATTTCCTCGCTGGAGCGGACCACCACCGGGATCATGAGGACGGAAAGCGCGACGGCGGCTACCGCACCGGTCTTGGTTCCCGGCCCGACGACGGCGAAGAAGAACGCTGCCGCGAAAAGGCCGGCCACGATCGACGGGATGCCGGTCATGACATCCACGAAGAAGGTGATGGCGCGGGCCAGCGGACGATCGTTGCCGTATTCCACCAGGTAGATCGAGGTGAGCAGGCCAACAGGCACCGAAATGACGGTAGCAAGGAGCGTGATCTGGATGGTCCCGATCAGCGCGTGGTAAATACCGCCAAGAACCTTCCCACCCTCTTCAGCTGCCTTGTTGTCGAAAGCGCCGGTAACGCCGTTCATGGAGGTGCCGAGGAAGCCGGGGGTGATGAGTCCGGGGATGCCGTTGATCAGCACTGTAACGATCACCGAGATCAAAGGCAGCAAAGCGACCAGGAAGGCACCCACCACCAGGCAGGTAGCGAGCTTGTCCTTGGCTTTGCGGGAACCTTCGACAACGCCGCTCCAGGAAACCAATCCGACGGCAAAGAGGATGGCGGAGACAATCCCCCAGCCGAAGGCGTTGAAGCCGATCAATGCGAGGATGGCCGCACCGACAATGAGTGCGACAGCCAAGACAATGTAGGGCGCGAACTTCGGGAGTTGGCCCTTGGTGAGCGCGGAGCGCTTACGGACTGCTGTGGCGGTCATTTAGTTGGCTCCCGAGAATTCTTTGTGCTTGGTGATGATCCAGCGGGCGATCATGTTCACGCCAAGGGTGATGACGAACAGCACCAGGCCGGCGGCGATCAGAGTGTTCACCTTCAGGCCGCTGGCTTCGGGGAAGTTCAAGGCGATCTCGGCGGCAATGGTCTGGTTGCCGGACTGGATCAGGCTGGCGGTGAGGACGCCGGAGGACAGCACCAGGGCAACGGCCATGGTCTCTCCGAGCGCGCGGCCCAGGCCAAGCATGACGGCGCTGATGATGCCGGGACGGCCGAAGGGCAACACTGCCATCTTGATCATTTCCCAGCGGGTGGCTCCCAGGGCCAACGCGGCTTCTTCGTGCAGCTTGGGGGTCTGCAGGAAGATTTCGCGGGACAGGGAGGTGATGATGGGAAGGACCATGACCGAGAGTACGATGCCTGCCGTGAGGATGGTCTTTCCGGTAGCGGAGGCCGGTCCTTGGAAGATCGGGATCCATCCGAGGTTGTTGGCCAGCCAGTCGTAGGCGGGGGAGATTTCCTTGGCCAGGAACGCCGCGCCCCAGGCACCGTAGACAACGGAGGGGATGGCGGCCAGGAGGTCCACGACATAACCGAGTCCGGCAGCGAGCCGGCGCGGGGCGTAGTGCGAGATGAACAGGGCCACCCCGATCGCCACAGGCGTGGCGATGACCAACGCGATCAAGGCGGCGATCAGCGTGCCCACCACGATCGGAGCGATGTAGGCGAAGAAGCCGTGTCCGCCCTGGATGTCCGCGGGCTGGGCGGTGAGCGCCGGGATGGCCTGCACCACGAGGAACAACGCGACGCCGAAGAGGACTGCGAGAATAAGGCACCCTGCGGCCATGGCGGCCCCGGAGAAAACCTTATCCCCGGCGCGTCCTGCGCCTCGGGAGGTTGTCAGGGAGTTGGTGGTCACTTCACGATCCTTCAGTCTGGAGTGAACTGGTCTTACACGGCTAAGTTCCCTGCCCCGCCCCGGCGGCGTTGCGGCCACCGGCGGGCGGGACAGGGAACCTCAGTGTTCAGCCGTGCTCTTGACGCAAGCCTTAGGACTTGGCCTTGATGGTTTCGATGGCAGCCTTGGCCTTGTCCTGCAGCGTCTTGGAGAGCGGTGCGGACTTAGCGGCGTCGGCAGCGGTCTTCTGCCCCTCGTCGGAAACGACGTAGGTCTCGAAGGCCTTGACCAGGTCGGCAACAGCCTTGGTTTCGTAGGTGGTGCAGACAACGTGGTAGGACACGAGCACTACCGGGTAGGCACCGGATGCGGTGGTCTTGCGGTCCAGCTTGATGGCGACGTCGTTGCTGGCGCGGCCGTCCACGGGCTTGCCGGCTTCAACAGCCTTGGCGGCGGCGTCGGCGGAGATCTTCACGAACTCGTCGCCGACCTTGATGGAGGCGGTGCCCAGCTTGCCGGAAACAGCGGAGTCATCGGCGTAGGTCACGGCACCGGGGGTGTCGGTGACGGTCTTGACGACGCCGGAGGTGCCCTTGGCGTTCTCGCCCTTCAGGGAGGCGGGCCAAACGCCTGCAGCCTTATCCGCCCAGACCTCGGGAGCGGCGGATGCGAGGTAGTCGGTGAAGTTCGAGGTGGTGCCGGAGTCGTCGGAGCGGTTGACCGGGGTCACCTTGAGGTCCGGCAGGGTGACGCCGGAGTTCAGTGCTGCGATTGCGGGGTCATTCCAGTTGGTGATCTGGCCGCGGAAGATCTTGGCGACCGTAGCGGCGTCGAGCTTCAGTTCCTTGACGTCGGGGATGTTGAAGGCGACAGCGATCGGGGAGATGTACACCGGGATGTTGATGGCACCTTCAGGGCCGCATTTGGCCTTGGAAGCCTCAAGCTCGTCGTCCTTCAAGTAGGCGTCGGACCCGGCGAACTGTGCCGAACCGTCGATGATGGCCTTGCGGCCTGCGCCGGAGCCATCCGGGGAGTACTGGACCGTGGCGCCCTGGTTTGCGGAGGCGAAGCCGGCCTTCCAGGCGTCCATGGCTGCGCCGGTGGAGGAGGCGCCGATGCCGGTCAGTGTGCCCGTCACCTTGGTGCCGGCTGCTGCGGACTGGGTTCCGCCAGTGGTGCCGGTTGCGTTGTCAGAACCGCAAGCGGTGAGCGCGAGTGCGCCTGCTGCGATGACCGCGAGTGCCGCGTTGCGGCCGAAGCGAGTTGCCTTCACTTGGATGTGCCCCTTCCAGGGATTTCTCAGATGCGTTCCGAACGGAGATTTCGGCGTGCGCGAGCTGTGGACCGTTTTGTTCCTTTACTGAAGGTAAGGAGCGCAGGTAACGGGATCTGCGGTGGCAGGTGAACGGAAAGTGAACGACGGCGGACCATTGGGTTATGTGGCGCGTGCCACCTTGAGTGGTTCCACCGTTACGCTCGTCGTTCCCCGGTGGAAGGTGGCCGGGCAAATAGACTGAAAGGCATGGCTGCCGCTAAGGGACTGAACGCAAGCAAGAAGTTTCTGCGGGCCAGAGTGCGGACCGGTCTGGTCCGGAGCCGGAACTCCTTAACCCCGGCCATCCAAATGACAGTGTGCGCCGTGGGCGCTTACGCCTTCGCCGAATACGTCCTGGGCCACCAAGGACCCTTGTTCGCGGCGACGTCTTCCTTGATCGCCCTGGGCTTCTCGCGCGATCCCCGTCTGCGCCGGGTCATTGAGGTGGGTCTGGGCTGCACACTGGGCATCGTGGTTGGCGACCTCCTGCTCCACTGGCTGGGCGCTGGAATCTGGCAGGCCGCCGTCGTCCTTCTTTTCTCCATCCTGCTGGCCAGGTTCCTCGACAGCGGGACCATCTTCACAACGCAGCTGGGTCTGCAGTCATTGCTGGTGGTGCTGCTTCCGGCGCCGGCCGGCGGGCCGTTCACGCGTAGCCTGGACGCCGTGGTGGGTGGTATCTGTGCGCTGCTGGTGACCATCCTGGTGCCGAAGGATCCGCGCAGGGAGCCACGGAAGGACGTCCAGAAAATCCTGCACGAACTCGCCGAGGTCCTGCGGGAGTGCGCCACCGCCATGATCGAAAGCGACTCGACAGCTGCCTGGCACGCATTGATCCGCGGCCGCAACTGCCAGCCTTTGGTTGACCGTATGCGGCAGACGCTGCGGGCCTCCGGCGAGGTCGCCACGCTGGCACCCGCGCATCGCAGGCACCGCGATGAACTGGCCAGCCTGGAGCACTCCCTTGAGTACATTGATCTGGCTCTCCGTAACAGCCGTGTGTTCGCCCGCCGCCTCACCAGCGCCATCAACCACGCCGCCCTGTCAGACCAGGCGATCGACAGTATTTCGGAGGTGCTGCAGGAAACTGCTGCCGCCATCGATGAGATGACCATTGGCCTCTCCGAGCAAAGCGAAGGCACCCGCCGGGTCCATTTGCGGCGTGCCCGGAACGACCTTTCCGACATCGCGGCCCGGCTGCATCCCAAGATGCTGGATGTGCAAAGGCTTGAGGGTGAAACCGTGGTGATGCTCTTCCGGCCGCTCATGGTTGATCTGTTGGAGGCCAGCGGGATGGAGCCGGAGGAGGCCCGGGCGGTGCTTCCGGCGTTGTAGTTTTCGCCCGCCGAGTTGGCATTTAATGACAATCCCACGGCCCGGCATTGTCATTAAATGCCAACTCGCGAGGCTCCCAGACTAGCCTCAGGACCGTTTGGCAGAATGGGCCGATGCTTTCTGCATCTTCACCACGCCTGTCCGTGCGCCCCAGGCCTGCCCCCTCCCTTCGGCTGCCGCAGCGGGTGCTGTTCCTGTGGGCGGGCGCGCTCTTCGTGGCCGGGGACGTGGTCTTTTGGTTGATGTTCGCGGCCGTTCTGTCCGCGAGTGGCCTGGCAACCCTGGACGGCGCCGTGCACACGTTCGTCGTCGACTCCCGCAGCGACCTCGCTACCGGCTTCCTGGCTCGCGTCTCGGCGGTTACGTCGCCCACGGTGATGTCGGTGGCCGGTGGACTGGTGGCCGTGGTGTGGGCCGTCTGGAAGAGGGAGCTGTGGCGTCCGGCCATCCTGATGGGTGCCATGGTGCTCTCCGTTGTCCTGGCCACTGTCATCAAACTGGAAGTCTCCAGGTCCCGGCCGCCGTCGTCGGACTTCCTTCTTGGCCCCGACGATGCCTTGTCATTCCCATCCGGCCATACGCTGGGCGCCGCAGTTTTCGCTTCGGTACTGGCGTACCTGCTGGTCTCGCGTTCCGGGACACGCACGACGGCGGTCCTCGCCTACGCCGGCGCCGCATTGCTCACGCTGCTGGTCGCCTACAGCCGGCTCTACCTTGGCTACCACTGGCTCACTGACGTCGTGGCATCGATGGGGGTGGCGCTGGGCGTGTTTGGCCTGGCGGTGTTCGTTGACGCTGTGCGGTACGGCCGGGCTAATCCTGTCAGTCCTCCCGACTAATCTGGAAAGCATGGCTTCAAAGACCTCCCGCGCATCCAAGACACCCGCCTACAAGTGTTCCGAATGTGGCTGGACGGCCATCAAATGGGTGGGCCGTTGCGGTGAATGCCAGGCGTGGGGAACCGTTGAGGAATATGGCGCCACTGTTGCGCGTACGACGGCGGCCGCTACCGTTCTGGAACCCGCCCGGCGTATCGCCGAGGTCGATGGGACCACTGCGGCCTTCCTGCCCACGGGAGTGGACGAGCTGGACCGCGTCCTCGGAGGAGGGCTCGTTCCGGGTGCCGTCATCCTGCTTGCGGGGGAACCCGGCGTCGGAAAATCCACGCTGCTGCTCGACGTCGCTGCAAAGTTCGCCCGCACCGGGCAGGACGTCCTCTACATCACGGGCGAAGAGTCCGCAGCGCAGGTGAAGTTGCGGGCCGAACGGATCGACGCCGTCGCCCACACCCTTTACCTGTCGGCGGAGACCGACCTGGGCCAGGCCCTGGGCCAGGTGGAGAAGCTTGAGCCCAAGCTCCTGATCGTGGACTCGGTGCAGACGCTCAGCAGTGCCGACGTCGAGGGTAGCGCCGGCGGTGTTTCGCAGGTGCGCGAGGTCGCTGCCTCCATCATTGCCGCAGCCAAGAGGCGCAACATGACCACGCTGCTGGTAGGCCATGTCACCAAGGAAGGCACCATCGCGGGCCCGCGTTTGCTGGAGCATCTGGTGGATGTCGTGTGCCAGTTCGAAGGCGAGCGCCATTCGCGGCTCCGTTTGCTGAGGGCGGTCAAGAACCGTTACGGCGCCACGGACGATGTGGGGTGTTTCGACCTCAACGAGGCAGGCATTGAAGGACTCGCTGATCCCAGTGGGTTGTTCGTTTCACGCACCAGGGAGCCGGTTTCGGGAACGTGCATCACGGTAACCATGGAAGGCAGAAGGCCACTGCTGGCCGAGGTCCAGTCGCTCCTTGCCGAAAGCCCCAATTCCCAGCCCCGGCGGGCCACCAGCGGGCTGGAGAGCTCCCGCGTTGCCATGCTTCTGGCGGTCCTGCAGCAACGCGCGGGCTGCATGCTGCACAAGGATGACTCGTACGTTGCCACCGTGGGCGGAGTGAAGCTTACGGAACCTGCCACAGACCTGGCTGTCGCGCTGGCTGTTGCCTCTGCCAAGTCCCGGAAGGCACTCCCCCAGCGGCTGATTGCCTTTGGTGAAGTGGGGCTGGCGGGTGAGGTGCGTCCCGTGCCCGGCATCAACCAGCGCATCCAGGAAGCCCACCGGCTCGGCTTCACCCACGCGATCGTTCCGGCAAGCCCCGCCGGGGCGGGAGTCATCCCGGATGGCTTCTCGGTCCGCGAGGTGGGGCATCTGGCTGAGGCATTGGAGCTCCTCATCACTTAACCCTTTCGGGGTGTCGGACCGCCTACCCGGCCCGGCTTGGGCAAGGATTGGCCCATGACCAAACGGAATGTGCTTATCGGGGGACGCTTTTTCTTTGGGCTTTTGACGTTGGTGGCTGTGGCGACGCAGTTGACGGTCCACATTGGGCTTGGCTACGACGTCGGAAACTTCTTCAGCTACTTCACCAACCTGTCCAATATCTTCGCCGCCATCGTGCTGCTCATCAGCGGCTACAGGGTGCTGATCCGCAAACGTCCCAGCGAGGCGGACGACGTCACGCGGGGTACGGCCACCATCGCCATGGCCGTGGTGGGCCTGGTGTTTGGCGCCCTGCTTGCCGGCGAGGACTTGGGATCCATGGTCCCGTGGGTGAACTTCGTCGTGCACTACCTGATGCCCGTGGTGATGGTGGCGGACTGGTTGTTCCAGCCTCCCCGCGCCAAGCTTGAGCTCCGGCACATTTGGTACTGGCTGATCTACCCCATCGCCTATCTGGTCTACAGCCTCATCCGTGGATCCATTGTCAATTGGTATCCGTACTGGTTCATCAACCCGGATCGCGCCGGCGGATGGGGCGGAGTGGTGGTCTTCGCCCTGGCAATCTCCGTCGGCTTCCTGGTGGTGAGCCTGGCGATGCTGTGGCTCGGGAACAAGCTCAAGCGGCAGGTTGATTACTAGCCACTTCGAAGCACCTGCGAACATAACGAAATGACCCACTTTGGGGCTTGCTGGTGCGGTTAACGGTGCAATGAAGCCCTATCATTGAGCTTGGCGCCACAAGGCCATTTTTGGATGCGGCCGCTGACGCCGGATTCAGCATGTTTGCGAGCCATGGCTTGCACCTTCGAAGGGAAAACCTATGGCCCGGAGCCCGGAAGAATCGCTTAAGGCGACTCTTGCCAGAGTCGCACCCGGAACTCCATTGCGCGATGGCCTTGAGCGTATCCTCCGCGGGCGCACCGGCGCTTTGATTGTGCTGGGATACGATCGCACCATTGATTCCATCTGCTCGGGCGGCTTCGACATCGGCATCGACTTCTCCCCCACGCGGCTCCGTGAGCTTGCCAAAATGGATGGGGCGATCATTTGCGACAAGGATGCCAGCAACATCATCAAGGCAGCCGTCCAACTGGTGCCGGATTCCAGCATCGAAACCCAGGAATCGGGTACCCGGCACCGCACGGCCGAACGAGTCGCCATCCAAACCGGTGTCCCCGTCATCTCCGTCAGCCAGTCAATGCAGATCATCGCGCTGTATGTGAACGGGCTGAGGCACGTGTTGGAGGGTTCGGAGAAGGTCCTTGCGCGCGCCAACCAGGCCTTGGCAACGCTGGAGCGGTACAGCGCCAGGCTGGACCAGGTCACCAGTTCCCTTTCAGCGCTGGAGATCGAGGCTTTGGTGACGGTGAGGGACGTGGCCGTCACGCTGCAACGCCAGGAAATGGTCCGCCGGATCTCCGAGGAGATTGCCCAATACGTTCTTGAACTCGGTGAAGACGGTCGCTTGTTGTCTCTCCAGGTGGAGGAACTCACGGTCGGGCGCGGTCCAGGCAGCGAAGTGATCATCCGCGATTACTCCGATCCCAACGCCACCCCCGAGGACATCGAGGAAGCCGTCCAGGCACTGCTGAACCTGGGGCCTACGGAATTGATAGACCTCAGCCGCATCGCCCACATCATCGGCTTTGCCGGCGGCGTCGAGCAGTTGGACGCCGTGGTCCAGCCGCGAGGATACCGCCTGCTGTCCGGCCTGAAGTCCGTGCCCAAGGCCGTCGCCGACCGCTTGGTGGACTACTTCGGCGGCCTGCAGAACCTGATGGCCGCCACCATTGATGACCTCATGACTGTGGACGGCATCGGTGACCAGCGCGCGCGCACGGTCCGCGAAGGCCTGAGCCGCATGGCCGAGGCCAGCCTGCTGGACCGGTTCCTCTAAGCCGGCTTCCGCCGTCGGGCGTTGCTGCCCAAACCGGCCACGGCCGGGCGGTCAGTTCAGCTGGAAGACAGCCTTGGGGCTGGCTTTGTTCCCCAGCCGTGCCTCGAACGTGTAGTAGGCGCCGCCCGCACCTGGTTTGGCGTTGATCACGCCGCAGCCTTCGAGCGACCTGTTGCGCTGCCACGGGAAGTTGGCGGTTTCGCTCTTGCCGGGCTGGATGGTCTTGACCAGGTCCACTCCGCCGGTCTGGCAGTCCTTGGACGAGAAGATACGGTCCGAGCCACTCATCACCACGTATTCCATCTGGGATGTGCCTACGTTGACCTCGCAAGGGGCCGCATTGCCGTTGGTGATGGTCATGGTCAGCAGCGGCTTTTCGTCGGGACCGTAGGCGGGCTTGTCGGTTTTCGCTGCGACGGTCATGAGGTTGAAGTCGCACACCGGTGATGGCGAGGCCGACGGCGACGCCGCCACGGACGGTGCGCTCCCCTGCGTGGGCGCTTGTGTTGGTGCCGGGGTGTTGACCGCTTGGGGCTCAGGAGAGCCGGCGAACAGGCCAGTCAGGGCCAGCACACCAACGACCACCAGCGCGATCACCAGCAGCAGCCCTCCGAAAACGACCTGACGACGACGGCGGTACACGGCGGGGCTGGGCCGCCGCCTGTTCGCCGGGGTGCTGGAGGAGCCCCGGGCAGCGCTCTTTGCCTGCGCGGCGGAGCGCGCGCTCGAGTGCTGCTTACCGTTGGTGGCCATGCATCTAGGCTAGGCTCGTGGCCGACGGAGCACCTAACCTCCACGCCGCACGCCAGCAATCCGGACCTGTGTGACGTCGGCCATGAGCAGGCCCGCACCTCGGTTCCATTACAGTTGATGGCAGTATGACACTCCCCGATTCCGATGAGCTTGCCCGGCTCCACGATGCCCTGGACCGGTGGTTCGCCGGGGCTGCCCGGGACCTGCCGTGGCGCCGGCCGGACTGCACTGCGTGGGGCGTTCTGGTCAGCGAGATCATGCTCCAGCAGACTCCGGTAGTCAGGGTACTCCCGGTGTGGCTCGACTGGATGGAGCGGTGGCCGACGCCCGCGCACCTGGCTGCCGAACCTTCCGGCGCAGCCGTACGTCATTGGGGCCGGCTGGGTTATCCGCGCCGCGCCCTCCGGTTGCACGCGGCCGCCGTCGCCATCTGTGAGGAGCACGACGGCAACGTACCTGACAACTATCCCGCGCTTCTTGGATTGCCGGGGGTCGGCGGTTACACAGCGGCCGCCGTCGCGGCTTTTGCCTACGGTCGCCGGGAAACCGTGGTGGACACCAACATCCGGCGCGTGCACGCCCGACTTGTCTCCGGGAATGCTTTGCCGGCCCCGGCTCTCACTGCTGCGGAAATGCGGCTTGCCGACGCCCTGCTTCCGGAGGACCAAGCCCTTTCCGTGCGATGGAACGCCTCGGTCATGGAACTGGGAGCCATGGTCTGCCCGGCCCGCAGTCCCAAGTGCGCCGAGTGTCCTGTCCGCGACAGCTGCGCGTGGCTCGCGGCCGGTGAGCCGCCGCCGTCGTACACCCCAAAGGGCCAGTCCTGGCACGGCACCGATCGCCAAGTGCGAGGTGCCGTGATGGCTGTCCTGCGCGAGGCCGCGCACCCCGTCCCGCGCGACATGTTCGAGCGCCCACCCGCCGACCTCGGCTTCGAGGCTTCGGGTATCGGCATTCCCTTGGCAGCCCTGCACCGGCTCAACTCCGCACCAGAGCAGCTCGAGAGGGCCCTGGACGGCCTGCTCGCCGACGGACTGGCCGAAATGCACGACGACGGGTTGCGGCTTCCGGCGTAGCGGCGGAACGATTGCCGTCCTACCCTGAGTCATGGGGAGAATCGGGCTGGCTTTGACCCTTGCCGGGACGGCGCTGCTATCCGCTTGCGCAGACGTGCCGGTTGCTTGTCCCGCGATCGGGCATACAGCGGCCGTCTCGTTGACCGTAACCGCCGACTACGCGGGCCAAGTGGGCTCGCTGCGGTTGACGGCCTGCCAGGACGCGGCCTGCACCGGGAAGGACCTAATGCTGAACCCGGGTGCCGTGACCTCGGGCGAGAAGTGCACACCGGATGGCGTGTGTTCGGCAACGTCGTCTCCGGACGGGACCCTGCAGGGCTTCGTGGAGTTGCCCGCCCTTTCAGAGTCTCCGATGGAAGTCACGGTCAGCGGCACGTCCAAGACCGGCGTGGCGCTGCCGGTGCGCACGTTGAGCTTTACACCTCGCGGCGCATATCCGTACGGCGAGAAGTGCGGGCGGGTCATTTCCGCCGGTGTGGTGCTGGCTGCCGAAGGCCTGCGGCAACAACCATAGATTCCGCATGGCGGAAACTTGATTCCGATATTAAACACAGCAAGCCCTTGGAATTAGCATCCCGGAAACAACCCGTCCATAGCGTCTTAGGTGATCCCGGACCGTGACCCTGCACGGCCATCGCACAGATAGGCGCCACTTTGAAGATCCCAGCACCCGCCTCCACCGTGAGCCCGGCGGCCAAGAAGCCCTTGTACAAATCCTTGTTCTTCCAGATCCTGGTGGCCGTAGTGTTGGGGATCAGCATCGGCTACCTCTGGCCTGACCTTGGATCCGCGCTTCGTCCCTTGGGCGACGGCTTCATCCAGCTCATCAAGATGATCATCGCTCCACTGATCTTCCTGGTCATCGTCACAGGAATCTCCGCCGTGGGAGATGTGAAAGCAGTGGGCCGGGTAGGTGTGAAGGCTTTGATCTACTTCACCGCTGCCACGCTCTTCGCCCTGGCATTCGGACTGGTGGTGGCCAACCTGGTGCAGCCGGGCGCTGGCCTGAACATCGATCCCGCCACGTTGTCCGCGGATGCGGTGAATGCGAAGACCACCACCGCACCGCCCAAGGACGCAGGACAATTCCTGCTGGGCATCATCCCTACCAGCGTGGTGGGCGCGTTCGCTTCCAACTCCTTGCTTCAGGTCCTGTGCTTCGCGGTCTTCTTCGGAGCCGCGATCGTGGTGGTGGGCCGGGAAAAGTGCAAGCCGGTCATCGATGTCATGGAAACCACCCTTGAGCTCTTCTTCAAGATCATGGCCTGGGTGATGCGGGTTGCGTCCGTGGGTGCCTTCGGCGCCATGGCCTTCATCATCGGCCAGTACGGTCTCAGCTCGCTCAGCACCTACGCACTCCTGATCGCTGCATGCTACGGCTCCGCCCTGGTCTTCATCGGACTGCTTTTCGTTGTCGCCTGGGTCTACCCGCGTGTCCCGCTGTGGCAGTTCATCAAGTACTCACGCGAAGAGTTCCTGTTGGCTCTTGGCACCGCCTCCACCGAATCTGTATTGCCACGCATCATGACCAAGCTGACCAACGCCGGCTGCTCACGGGCGACCACAGGCCTCGTGGTCCCCACCGGATACTCCTTCAACCTCGATGGCGCGGCGCTCTATCTCTCCATCTCCCTGCTTTTCCTCGCCCAGGCCTTCGGCCACAATCTGGACCTCGGGCAACAGTTGGCCGCACTCGGAGTGCTGATGCTGACATCCAAAGGCATGGCCGGCGTTCCAGGGTCTGCCTTCCTGGCCCTGTCCGCCACGGCAGGAGCGCTGGGCATCTTCCCCGTCGCCGGGGTTGCACTGCTCCTCGGAGCGGACCGGCTCATGGACTCCATGCGCGTTGTGGTGAACCTGCTCGGCAACTGTGTAGCCACGTTTGTGGTGGCGAAATGGGAAGGCCAGTTCGACCGGGAGGCGATGCTTGCAGCCTTCCGCGGGGACAGCACCACACCGGACCCCGCCGCAGCCGAACCGCAGGCCCCGGCGCTCAAGACTCCCCAGCTGACCTCCGATACGTACTCGGCGTAAAGCCCAGGTACTTCCGGAAGTCGTTCGTCAGGTGCGCATGGTCCGCGTAGCCAAGTTCGACGGCGATCGCCGCAAGGTCCGCTGTTGGATCGGACCGTGCGCGCTCGGCGGCGTCCTGCAATCGTCGACGCCTAATGAGTGCCGACGGACTGAGCCCCACGTACTTCTTCGCAACCCGTTGCAAGGTCCTGGGCGATACCGCCAAGCGCCGTGCGGCATCCTCGATCAGGAGTACCTCGCGGTCCGAGGCGATCACCTCCACCATGCGGTTGGCGAGCAGCGCCTCCTCTGTCGGAACAACATCCCTGGAAGCCAGCCACGCAGTAAAGGCGGCCACTGCACGCTCCCGGCGGGCGCCGTCGTCGGGCGTTGCCGCGGGGGAAAGCGGGTCCATGGCGGCCGAAACCGCGGCGTGAAGGCCATCCAGCGGTAAGGCGACTTCCTGGTCGCGCAAGGCCTCGGGGTTATCCGTGAACAGGGGCACCGCGGCGGGCCGGAGCAGGGCGCCCACGGCCCAACCTTTGCCGCTGAGGTCGCGGAAACCGGCACGGGTGGTTGGGCCGGAAAACCCGACGCCACCACCTTGGACCACAAGGTTGGAGGCAGGGTAGGCGATCACATGCTGCCGGGAAGAGCGGCCAGGCTCGATGTCCCATTCGGGAATCCAGAACCATTCCACGAGCTCCGCGACCGCGTCCGGGGCGGGCAGCCGATGGAAAGTGGGCAGCCGCGCCGGATACAGGATGCCCTTGAAGGAGCTCTCCAACGGACCTCCAAACCTGTCGCGAATCTGCAAGCGCCCCTGCGCGGCCGGAGCGTAGCGTCGTAGCCATGACCGATACTACAAGCACAGAATCAACCACGGCAGCCGATGGGCAGTACACCACCCGCGGCGTCCCCAACGGGCTGACCAGCCTCACGCCCTTCCTCGCCGTACCCAACGCCCGGGAAGCCATAGCGTTCTACCGCGACGTCTTCGGAGCCCGCGTTGTGGGCCAGACCGACATGGGCGGAGTGGTGGTGCACGCGGAGCTGGACTTCGGAAACGGCCACCTCCAGCTCGGCGAACCGAACCCGGAGTATCACCTGGTACCAGCACCGGACGGTGAAGACGACTGCTACTCCATGGGCCTGTACTGCGCGGACGCGGACGGTTTGGTCCGGAAGGCGGAGCAAGCCGGCGCCACTGTCCGCGAGCCGCTGACCACCTTTGTTTCAGGTGACCGCTACGCCAGCATCCGTGATCCCTTCGGCGTTCGCTGGTCCATCATGACCCGCGTTGAAGACCTTTCCGAGGAAGAAAGCAACCGCCGGGTGGAAGAATGGGCGGCGCAACAGGGCTGACCGGCCCATCAGGGCTGACCGAACCGGGCGCGCGGCCAGCCCGGGCGGCTAGCTGAGGCAGAGGCAGAAAGGGTGGCCGGCCGGATCAAGGAAAACCCGGAATGTTTCGCCCGGCTGGTGGTCGGCCTTGGTCGCACCGAGTGACAGCACAGCCTCCTCACCCTTGTCCAGGTCCTCCACCACCATGTCCAGGTGCATCTGCTGCGGGATGGTCTGCCCGGGCCATACAGGAGCCTGGTACACCTCCACCTGCTGGAAGGAGATGCAGTTGCTGCCATCGCTGGGGCGGATCTCGTACCAATCTTCCTTGCCTGTGACTTCCCAGCCGAAAAGTTCGCCGTAGAAACCGGCCAAAGCGGCCGCGTCAGGGCAATCAAGAACAACGTTGGGGAATTTAGCTATAGCCATGGTTCAGACCTCGTCAGCCGTCTTTTTCATGCGGGCCAGGGCACTCTTGGTGCCCCGCTGGGTGAGTACGTGAACCACTGCGCCAACAGCGGCGGACACAACGGCGAACACCAGGACACCTGGCAAAGAGTCGTCGAGGTCCGTGCCGTCCTTGGGCGCGGGCTTGCCGGTTTTCTTTTCCCAGAGCCCCTCCAACGTCTTGTTGGCGAGCGCACCGGCGCCCAGGCTCACGGCGAGTCCAAACAGCTTTACCACTATGTTCACGTCGATCCTCCATCAATCAGCGCACCGCGGGAGCAGCGCTTCGCACAAGAAGTTCACACAACGCGACAGGGCCGCTGCAAGCGCAGCGGCCCTGTCCACATTCCTAGTCCTTCTTGAAGGCGTCCTTCACCTTTTCGCCGGCATTCTTCAGGTCAGCCTTGACCTGGTCGCCTTTGCCTTCAGCTTCGAGGCCCTTGTCGTCCGTCAGCTTGCCGGCAGCTTCCTTGGCCTTGCCGCCAAGCTTCTCGCCAGTGTTCTCCAACTTGTCGTCAGCACCCATGTCGCACCTCTTTCGTCGTAGGAACCTTGTACCTCTACAACATCACTAATCAGTGTACTTAGCAATATTTGGGTGAAAAACGGTTCATCCTAGAGCTCCCCGAAGCCCTCCTTGACCAACCGCCCCACGTACTCCACGGCCTTGGATGCGTCCTTGCCCCGGGCCTCAACATGGAGGCTGGAGCCCTGCCCGGCGGCCAGCGCCATGAGTGCCATGATGGACATGCCGTCGACGCCGTTCACCGTCACCTCAGCGTCCAGCCCCGACAGGCCGCCGGCGATCTTCGCGGCCGGCCGCGCATGCATGCCCATGGGGTTGATGAGTTCGAAGTCACCGCTCGCGTCCGGCTCATCCTGACCGTACGGGTCCGGCAAGTCAGTGCGCTTGGCCGCTTCGGGGCTGCTGGTGCTGCCAGCCGCCTCGGCAGCCTTGCGTACATCCTCGACGCCGGCACCACCCTGCGCGGCGACCGCGGCCGCCACGAGTCCCTCCACCAAGGGCGCGTCGGCCAGCCGCACGGCGTCGGGATTGCTGGCGAACTCCATCGCGGATTCAGCAGTCATTACCGCCGAGCCCAGGTCCGTCAGCACCACGACACCGTCGCCACCGGAGTCGACCAGTGACTGTTCGACGGCGGCCAGCACCTTCTCCAGGCTGGTCCCGATCCGGTCCTCGTCAGTGCCACCGGCGGCGACGAGTCCGACGTCGGGCGCCATCTGGGCGGCGAGTTCAACAGCTCCTTCAGCGATCTTGCTGCTGTGGGACACCACCACAATCCCAACCGTCATTCGGCCGCTCCCGTGCCGCCGGATCCGGCCGCGGCTTCGGCCGCAGCCCGCAGCAGCAGCGCGGTTGATGCTGCCCCCGGATCCCGGTGGCCGGCGCTGCGATCGCCGAGATAGCTGGCCCGGCCCTTCCGCGCCACCAATGGATCCGTCGCCTTGGCACCCTCCTCCGCGGCTTTCGCGGCGGCTTCCAGCACGGCCGACGGTTCTGCGCCGTCGGACGCCGCCTTCACCGCAGCCTCCACCGCCGGTGTCCAGGCGTCGATCATTGTCTTGTCGCCAGGCTCGGCCTTGCCACGCGCCACAACCCCGTCCCTCGCCGCGGCGAGGGCCGCCGCGAGCGCCTCGGAGTCGACGTCGACCGCCTCCCCCAACGACGTGGCCGCCCGCAGGTAGGCCGTTCCGTAAAGAGGCCCGGCAGCTCCACCCACTTTGGACATGAGCGCCATGGCGGCGGCCTTCAACGCGGCACCCGGAGTTTCCGGCGGGCTTTCATCGAGCTTCTGCAGCACGGCCTGGAAACCCCGGTCCATGTTCTCGCCGTGATCGGAATCCCCGATGGCCCGGTCCAGTTCAATCAGCTCGACCCTATGCTCAGCCATCGCCTTGGCCGACAACTTCAGCCATTCCTGCGCCCATGTGACGTCCAGGCCCATGCTCAGGCTCCCCACCGCAGCGCGGCAGTGTGGACGGGAGCGTCCCAGAGCCCCGTCATCTCGTCGTCCAGGCGGAGTACGGATACAGAGCAGCCCTGCATTTCCAGGGACGTCACGTAGTTGCCCACCAGGGAGCGCTCCACTGTGACGCCACGTTCAGCAAGAACCTGCGCGGCGCGCCGGTACACGATGTACAGCTCGCTCTGCGGGGTCCCTCCCATTCCGTTGACGAACAGCAACACCTTGTCGCCCGAGCTCAGGCCAAGGTCGTCCAGCACAGGTTCCAGGAGCCGGTCGGTGATGGCGTCGGCGCTTTCCATGGCGATCCTGTGGCGGCCCGGCTCGCCGTGGATGCCGATGCCGATTTCAATTTCGTCGTCGGCGAGTTCGAAACTCGGTGTTCCCGCGTGCGGCACCGTGCATCCGGACAGGGCCACGCCCATGGTCCGCACGTTCGCCACCACCCTCTCGGCGATGGCCGTGACGGCGTCAAGATCGTCTCCGCGCTCCGCCGCAGCACCGGCGATCTTCTCCACCAAAACAGTTCCGCCGACGCCGCGGCGTCCGGCCGTGTACAGCGAGTCCTCCACGGCGACGTCGTCGTTGACCAGAACGGAACGCACGTGAACGCCTTCGGCCTGCGCCATCTCGGCTGCGGTTTCAAAGTTCAGGACGTCGCCGGTGTAGTTCTTCACGATATGGACGACGCCGGCACCTGAGTCGACGGCGACTGTGGCCGGAATAATCTGGTCAGGGGTTGGTGAGGTGAAGACTGCCCCGGGGACGGCGGCGTCGAGCATGCCTAGCCCGACGAAACCCGCGTGCAGGGGCTCGTGGCCGCTGCCTCCGCCGGAAACGAGGGCGACCTTGCCCTGTACCGGTGCACCTTTCCTGACGACGAACTTCGGCTCGGGGTGGACGTCCACGATGTCGGCATGCGCCATGCCGAACCCTTCAACGGACTCGTCCACCACGGCCCGTGGATCATTAATGAGCTTTTTCATTGGATGCTCCTGGCGTGGTGTGGCTGGTGCTCTGACCCTACTACCGGGGCCGCAGCCCCGGTAGGCCTTCCGGGCCGACCGTCGCAGTTATCCTGCCGCTTGGGCTCAGCGAACTGGGTCACGGTGTCGGGGACGAAGCTTCCCTGCCGTCCTCGCCTGAGCTACGCCCAAGATCTCTGATCAGGGCTCCACACGTGGTGCTCTTCCGCGGTTCCATCGAAAATTGGATCCATGAAACCCAGGACGCGTTCGACCTGGTCATCAAGGTCTTTCGCGCATAGGTCTTCCACCCTGTTTTTTGCGCGCCAAGCAGCCCATTTGGCTTGCCCAATCTGCCCGTATCCGTTGAGGAACGCGCGGAGAGGCCCCAGCTCTACACTTCGGTGCTGAGCAACTTGCCTGGCCGCCTCCCTCAGCTGTGCTGCCGCAAAAGGGTATCTCTCTGACAGGGCCACAACATCCAGAAGGTCACGCCATCTGGATGTTGTGCCTCTTTGCAGCATGGTGACCGTTTTCTCAGCAATGACCGTTACAAGAGGATGGCCTTGCATCTTCACTGAACCGCCCAGTAGTGACGGAAGTTCGATTTGCTCGGGAGCGGGCCAGATTGGGTCCCCAGTGCTGATGTCCAGCTTGATTGTGGGTTTTGCCCTATGCAGCGTTGCCGGGAGTGTAACCCTAAGGCCCGTGTACTCGTCCTCATCACGGATCTGCTCGATGTCCAGAGATCCGGTGTGAAAGGAAAGACCGTCCTCAGCCATCACACCCGCGACCGCTCCCACTACCTCGGTGACGTGGGTGACGTCCAGCTCAAAGTCGAGCGCCTGGATATCGATGTCACGGGTGGGCCGGCGAAGTGAATGGGCAGACAGGAGGACTCCGCCTTTGAGGCAGAAATCCCCGGCGTAGGGTGTGCCCTCGAGGCGGTACAGGAATCGCTCAAGCGCGTACAAGACCAGAATTTCATCAAAGGGGCGAGCCCGGTCGCGCGCGAGGGCCTGCAGTTGGTCGTAAATCTTGGAGGCGGTCATAGAAGGACCTCCAACGCGCGGCGGAGCGGTCCGCTGGATCGGGGAAGAACAGATGCCACTTGCATTAGTCGCGCCGGATGAGAGTCTGGACGCTTCAGCCAGTTGCGGAGAGCTTCAACGCCGGTTTCGTAGCCAGCGGTAGCACGGAGGCGAAACGCATCGACTATTGAACGCTCAGGGGAGTAAATTCCGATACTTGCACTGTCCGCACCGTCGATAGGCACGGCTGTTCGGCCTACCTCGAAAGTCGCCCGGTCGAAGACATGCCAATTTACCGGCGCCAACACCTGGGGCGGAGTTTTTCCTCGAGGGATCGCCAAATCGATGGATGACGGAATCTCGTCGATCAGCCCATGGCGTGCCAGGGCACTGTTCAGGCACAGAGTAGCCAAGGGCGCCTTATGCGCAGCCTCAACCAAGTCGAGGTCCGCATCCAGACCTTCCGCCGTCACGTAGAGACCTGCCCCAATCTGTTCAATTAGCCCCGAATCGCGCAGCCGGTACAGGCTTGCTTTGGGCACCCCGTAGTGACTCGCCTCCTTAACGCTAAAGGCGGCCCCGTTTGGAAGCCGATCCAGGAGCTGGCTTCGTCCATTCATGGATACATTCTACGACAGATAATCAGATCTGTCGTAGAATGTATCCGCCACCTTAGTGCAGCGCGCTTCCGGGCTACTCCTCGCCGGCCGGTTGCGCCACCTCGCCGGCCTCCTGCCGTACCGGGAACTCCGGCCAGAAAGCCGAGTAGAGATCCGGGTCGCTGTGCCGGTCGCCCGACCAGGAAACATCATGCGGCCACGGCCCGTAGGGGAGATCGATCTGGAACGCGGAGAAATCGGGAAATGTGACCCTGTGGTCCATCGTCCGCATCCCCTTCAGCTGTTCAGCACGGCGTCGCCGCCGGCCGTGGCAACGTCTTCCAGCAGGACGGTCTGATCAATGACCGGCAGCCCTACAACGTGCCCAAAACTGAACATATTCTGCGGATCCAACTCGGCCTTCGCCTTGCGCAGACGCTCACGGACACTTGGCTCCCACGGCCGCTCCCTGTCCTCGGCGTCCACAAAATGTCCATGCAGGTTAACGAAAGTCCCACCGCTGGAGGCCGGACGCAAGTCCTCGCGGACGGCGTCGAACACTCCTGGAAGCAGCTCCGCCACGGGCGGGACGACCATGCCGGCCATGAAGAAGCTGAACGCTGCATCGCGAGCTCCCACCATGTCTTCACCGTCAGCGCAGGCAGCCAGGGCTCCACCAAGGAGACGGATTTCCGCCATGAGCACGGGGCTTGGGACACCGGGGCCGAAATGCCGAAGAATGGCGCCCCTGGCATCCTGGTCCAAGCGATCCAACAGGAATCCCCGCTCCCGCACAGGCACGGGCTGCTCCGGGTCCTGATGGACCATGTCCATTTGGGTTGAATCCAAGGGGCCGGTCCCGTCCATCATGATGGGAGCGCTCCGGCGCATGGGTTCCAGCAGCCGCGTGGCCACCGCGGCATCGCCCTGATAGGCATACCGAAGGTGCACTACGAACTTTCCGCGCAGCGGTTCGGGGACTATGTCCATGTCCGGCAGGCGAAGGAAAGCCAACGACGCCGATGCCTCCTGGGGCAGCCCGGGCACCCATTCGCTGAACTGCTGGAGAACGGCCGGGGCGTGCTCGCCGTCGTAGTACAGGCCGCCGGCGAACAGGTCCGAGCCGGGGAAGAGGTGGAATTCCATGGCCGTGACAATGCCGAGGTTCCCTTTTCCGCCCCTCAAGAGGTAGAACAGCTCGGAGTTCTCGTCTTTGCTTACCCGACGCTGGGTGCCATCGGCGGTGACGAGTTCAAAGGCGATCACATGGTCCGAAGCGAAGCCGTACTTGCGCCCAAGGATGGGCAAACCGCCGCCCAGCGTGTAGCCCACCACGCCGACGTCGGTGGTTGAACCGCAGAGTCCCATCAAACCGAACGTGGCGGCGTGGTCAACCACTGCCCTCCAGCGGACACCCGCACCGACACGGGCGGTCTTCTCGACGGGATCGATACTGAGCTCCAGCATGCGGCGCGTACTGATGAGCAGGCCACCTTCGATGGCATTGGTGGCGCCATGCCCCGTGGACTGCACGGAAACGGGCATTCGGCGTTCTGCAGCCCAACGGACCGCCGCCGCGACGTCCTCTGCATCGAGGGCGCCGAAGGCAAGGTCCGGCTGGTGCTGGGTGGATAGATTGAAGGCCGCTACTTCTGCGGCGAATCCGGGATCGGCAGGCGTGAACACTGGACCGCGGACGCTGAGTTGGAGTTCTGAAACATCTGAAATGGACGCGTGGGACTGCATGATCTTCTCTCACATTGACCGAGTAGTGGAAGCTTCCCCAGCAAGCCGTGATCAGTTTATCCATCAACTGGATATAAGAGAAGAGGTTTTAAATCACCCATAATCGGGCGGCGGTTGAGGAGCGCTTACAGCTGCTTGATCATGCGCGTGTTGCCCAAGGTGTTGGGCTTGACCCGGGCAAGGTCCAGGAACTCCGCCACGCCCTCGTCATGCGAGCGCAGCAACTCTGAGTACACTTGCGGATCCACTGCGGACTGGTCCTCCATGACTTCGAATCCGTGGCGCTTGAAGAAGTCCACCTCGAAGGTCAGGCAGAAGACCCGGCTCACGCCCAGGGCGCGCGCCTCTTCCAGGAGATCCTCCACCAAGGTGTGCCCGACACCGCGCCCGCGCCAGGAGTCTGCCGCCGCCAGTGTGCGGATTTCGGCCAGGTCTTCCCACATCACATGCAATGCGCCACAGCCAATGACCTCGCCGGCGTCGGATTCGGCGATCCGGAATTCCTGGAGGCTCTCGTAGTACGCCACCGTCTCCTTCGCCATGAGAATCCGCTCCTCCGCCAGGGGGGCAACGAGCCTCTTGATGGCCGCCACGTCGCTGGTGCGGGCAGGGCGAAGGCTGAAGGAGGAAGTCACTCCCCCATCCTAACGAGATGGCCGCCCCTCACTGCTTCGTGAAGGCAGGTGTGGGTTCCGCTCACGGTAACCAACACTTATACCACTAAGTGTTGGTATGGCGGGAATTAACCAACACTTATGGGCTTAAGTGTTGGTATGGTGGGAACATGCCCACGTCTCCGTCCCCACGCATTACGGTTGATCCTGTCTCTTTCGAGACTTTCGACTGGAAGCCTCGCGCGCCCGCGATGTTCTCGCGCGCCGAGGTTGAGCGACAGACCGGCCCCTATCAAGCAGCCTTGACGGCGAATATTGAGCACTGGACTCCCGAAATTTCCGGGGAAGATGCCGCAGACGTCGAGGACGCGACTCGTGAGCTCGTGAAATTCGACAAACACGCTCAACAGACGCTGGGCACGGACAACCCCGCGCTTGGACCCATGACTGCGATCCTCTTGCGCACGGAATCAGCCTCAAGTTCGCAGATCGAGCAATTGACCACATCGGCGAAACAACTTGCCCTCGCCGAGATTGACGCCGGCCACAAGGCCAACGCGCTGACCGTCGTCGGTAATGTCCGCGCCATGGAAGCAGCTCTTCGGCTGGCCGACAATATCAGCGAAGACTCCATTCTGGCGATGCACAAGGCGCTGATGCTCCACCAGCCCGGCTTCGATCCGGCAGGCGCTGGTCGCTTCAGAGATGAGCAGGTGTGGATCGGCCCTGGCCAAGCTGGACCACGAATGGCCGAATTTGTCGCTCCGCACCATGACCGTATTCACGGGGCGATCACGGATTTGGTCAAGTTCATCCACCGCCAGGATGTCTCCGTACTGGTTCAGGTGGCAGTCAGTCATGCGCAGTTCGAAACGGTGCACCCATTCCCCGATGGGAACGGCAGGACGGGCAGGGCACTGGCTCAGTCGATTCTCCGTAACAAGGGCCTCGTCGACTCCACAGCTGTGCCAATCTCCGCCGGCCTCCTGGTGGACACAGCACGCTACTTCGCCGCGCTCGGCTCATTCCGGGAGGGCGATGCCGGACCCATAGTCCGTCAGTTCGCGGGGGCAGCCCGGATTGCGGCCACTACTGGATCACGACTTGTAGACGACCTTGTCGCCGAGCTCGAAGAGTCCCGGGCAAAGTTGGCTGGTCTTCGGGCAGACGCGGCGGCCTGGAAGGTGCTGCCCGCACTGATCGGGCAGCCCGCGGTCAACACAAAGTTCCTGATGAGCGAACTCGGTCTCGGCGAGATGGCGGCGCTTCGCGCACTGGACACGCTCAGTGGCCGTGGCGTGCTCAACGAGACGTCAGGCCACGGCCGCAAGCGGGTTTGGCAGCACCGCGGAATACTCGATGTCCTCGACTCCTACGCCGCCGACATCCGACGGATGTCGGGAGGCTGATCCGTCAGCCTCCCGACACACCTACACTCCCAACTCTTCCGGGAGCGCCACCTCCTCGCCCAGAACCTGTTTGGCCAGGAAGTGCTCCACCACGCCGTACCAAACCTTGGCGTGCTGCGGTTGCAGGATCCAGTGGTTCTCGTCCGGGAAGTACAGGAAGCGGTGCGGGCTCTGGCCGTTGTCATCCGCGGGCAACTGTGAGGAGGACAGGAGCTCGTACCAAAGCCGCAGACCCTCGCCGATCGGCACCCGGTAGTCCTTGTCGCCGTGGATCACCAGCATGGGCGTCTTGATGTTGCCCACGTTTAGGTGCGGGGAGTTCGCCATGGCCATCTCAGCGGTCATTTCCTTCAGCCAGTACTGGGCGGCATCCGTGGTGGGCCCGAACTGGTCCAGCGCCCACAGGCTGGCATGAGTGACAATCGCCTTGAACCGGTCCGTTTGCCCGGCCACCCAGTTCGCCATATAACCACCGAACGAGCCACCCATGGCCGCGGTCCGTGTTTCGTCAATGTCCGGTCGCGCCACCACCGCATCAGTAATGGCCATCAGGTCGGTGAAGGGCTTCTTTCCCCATTCGCCCCATCCGCGCTGGATGAATTCCTGGCCATAGCCGGTGGAAAGGGCAGGATCGGGCAGCAGGACGGCGTAGCCCTTGGCCACCAACAGCCAGGGGTTCCATCGCCAGGTCCAGGCGTTCCACGAGCCCAGGGGTCCACCGTGGATCCACAGCAGGAGCGGAGCGGGGTCCTCCGCTGACGCCCCCTCCGGCAGGGCGAGGTAGGCAGGCACCCGCACGCCGTCGTCGGCCGTTGCCTCCACGCGCTCAAGTCGACCCTTGTACGCGGGGCGCTCCGCCGGGGCCTGCAAGCGGACCACTTCTCCCGTGGCGAGGTCGATGCGCACCGCTTCGGCAGGGAACTCATAGGAGCTGCGCAGCGCGTATGCGGCGCTACCGTCGGGAGAAACCACGACGTCGGTATACGCTGCGCCGTCTTTCGTCACCTGGGTAACACCACCGTCGGCGACGTTGATCCGGAAAACCGGCGACGCGCCGTCGTCGTCCGCTTTCACCAGGATGGCCGAACCGTCCGGGAGCCATGCGAGCGCAGTGGCCCATCGGTCCCACTGGTGGGCCAGGGGCTCCAAGTCAGCGGTCTCTCCACCCGCCACGTTCAGCAGGTGCAGCTTCACCTGGGGCGCCTGGGTGGGCGTTGTGTCGCTCTCGCTCTCCACCACCAGCGTCCGGTTGTCCGGGCTGACGGGGCCCGGGAAGTAGCTCATGCCCTCGTGGTCAAGCAGCACTTTGACCGCACCGGTGGCCACGTCGATGGCGGCCAGAACCTCGCGACTGTCGGCTTTCGCGAGCGCCTTGGCCATGCTCGTGTAGATGGTCTTGCCGTCGGGGCTCACCACGGTTTTTGCTTCCCGAAGCGAAGCGCCGACGCCGGAAGTCAGGTTCCGCAACGTGAGCGGCGCCGCAGCATCCACCGTTGAAGGCTTGCCGGACTCCTTCTCCTCACCCTGCTCCACGGCGAAGATCCGAGGCTCTGCCGGGCCTAGGTCGGCGTCCCAGTAGCGGACAGGGTAGCCGCTGTGCAGGATGGCGGAGACCTTCTTGTCCTTGCGGGCCTTCCTGCGTTCTGCATCGTTCTCCTCGTCGGCTGAGCCGGCGAGGACCTCCGCGTTGATGAACGTAGCGTCGGCGCTCTTCGCCGTCATGACCGAACTGATGCCCCCGGGTCGCGAGTGGACCACGCGTGCTTCACCGCCGTCCGCCGGGAGCAGCCACAACGCGCTGACAGGATCAGCGCCGGGGCTTTCAGGGTCCGGGCGTGCCGACGTGAAGTAGAGGTCGCCGTTGGCCGCGAAGCCAGCACCGGTCTCGCCCTTGGAACTACGGGTGATTCGGCGCGCATGGCTTTGGCCGGAGGGATCCAGTTCCCATAGGGCGGTAGTGAACGCGGTTCCTTTGGCGTCCAACGTCGTCACGGTAGTGACCAGACGTTTTCCATCCGGACTAAGAGTCAGGCCCCCAACCCGCGGGATGGCGAGGTAGTGGTCCAGGTCGTGAAAGGGAGTTTCGGGCTGTTCGCCCGAGGTATCAGCTGAGTCCATGCACCGATTCAACACCGAATGTGCTCGACATCACAGCCTGGTTCACTCACAGTGAAACAGTACTTTCAGATATTGCTGCGCGCTTCAACCCGCCGCAGTGCTTCGACCACGGGAAGGGTCCCGTTTTCTTCGGCGACAGCTGCCGCGATTTCTCCCGCCCGCACACCGTACGACGGCGTGTGGGCGGCTTGCGCAATGGCCTCGCCGAGGCGCTCCGGAGTAAGCGTCTTGTGCGGAAGTGGGCGGGGACCAGCCCCGAGCGCGGCAATCCTGGAGGCCCACAGTGGTTGATCCGTGTACACCGGGACAGCTACGGCAGGGACGCCTGCCCGGAACCCGGCCGCCGTCGTTCCGGCTCCTGCGTGGTGAACCACCGCTGCCATCCGTGGAAACAGCCACTCATGGGGAACATCCCCTACGCCGATTGCATCGTCGCCAAGGACACCCTCCACCCCCTGGACCACAGCCCTCGCGCCGGCCCGCCGCGTGGCCTCGAGGATGAAGCGGGGGTCAATGTGGGCGCTGCTGCCAAAGCCTACGAAGACGGGTGGTGGGCCGCCCGCAAGGAAGTCCACCAAATCCTCCGGCGGCTGCCAGTTCCGCCTGGCTGCCGGCCACCAGTATCCGGCCATGACCAAACCGTCGTGCCAATCGGCGGGGCGCGGAAGCACTGTTGGACTGATGCCATGGAGCGTGGTTGCCCGCGCCTTCCTTCTACGTCTCTCGCCCGCGGCCCTGCTTTCCTTTGCGAGCCCCAAGGTCTTGCGAAGCCGCCTGCTGGGGCCGTCATAGGGAGCCGGCCCTGCGGCAGCACGCTCGCCAATAAGCTTGTTGCCCCACGGGCCAAGGCTTCGGGCCGAGTTCATGATCACCGGCGGGTAGGCAGAGCTAGGTTCCGTGGGCTGCAGATGGGCGCCGATGGCCGGGATGCCGAACGCTTCAGCAACGTCGTACGCGTAGGGCGCTACCGAGTTCGCCAGAATGACATCGGCTCCGGCCTCGGCTGCGGCCAGGGTGCCGATCGCAGCATTCTCCATGTACTGGCCCAGCTGCCGCCAGAACTCCACAAAGTTGCCCGGTTTCGGCTTGTCGCCTGGAGCTGGCCGCCGGATGAGCCGGGCCAGATCCCCCGGCAGCGGCCTGAATTCACAGCCGGACTCGACAACCAGTGCGGCGTACGCGGGGTTGGCGGCAATAGCGACCTCATAGCCCAAGTGCTGCAGGCGGCTGCCGAGGCCGGCCATGGGCGCAACGTCACCCCTGGTACCGGGGGCCACCATCAAAACGCGCACGCGTCCCTCCCCCTACTGGAGTTCTTATACAGATAATGCCCTTATGAAGCCACCTTAACCTCATTGGGTGTACAAAAACTCCAAGCGAAAGCCCCGCCCACTCCTTCCGGAGCGGACGGGGCTTTCGTTGGGCCAGGCCAGATAACTTACGCGGTAGGAGCAATCTCCGGGATGCGCGGCTTGGCGTTGCCTTCGAACGTGAACTTGGCGTCGTCACCTTCGCCCTCGACGTCCACCACAACGATGTCGCCGGTGTGGATGTCGCCGAACAGGATCTTCTCGGACAACTGGTCCTCGATCTCGCGCTGGATGGTGCGGCGCAGGGGCCGGGCACCCATTGCGGGGTCGTAGCCACGGGTAGCGAGCAGGACCTTGGCGGCCTTGGTGAGCTCGATGCCCATGTCCTTGTCCTTGAGGCGACGCTCCAGGCGGGTAACGAACAGGTCCACGATCTCGATGATCTCGTCCTGCGTCAGCTGCGGGAACACCACGACGTCGTCAACGCGGTTGAGGAACTCGGGGCGGAAGTGCTGCTTGAGCTCTTCCGTAACCCGTGCACGCATCCGGTTGTAGCCGGTCTGGGTGTCCGTACCGGACTGGAAGCCCGTTGCGACGCTCTTGGAGATGTCGCGGGTACCCAGGTTGGTGGTCATGATGATCACGGTGTTCTTGAAGTCCACCACGCGGCCCTGGGAGTCGGTCAGGCGGCCGTCTTCCAGGATCTGCAGCAGCGAGTTGAAGAGATCGGCGTGCGCCTTCTCAACTTCGTCGAACAGCACCACGGAGAACGGACGACGACGGACCTTCTCGGTCAGCTGGCCGCCTTCTTCGTAGCCGACGTAGCCCGGAGGTGCACCGAAGAGACGCGAAACCGTGTGCTTCTCGGAGTACTCGGACATGTCCAGCGTGATGAGGGCGTCCTCTTCACCGAACAGGAACTCGGCAAGTGCCTTGGCGAGCTCGGTCTTTCCGACGCCGGTGGGGCCGGCGAAGATGAACGAGCCACCAGGACGCTTGGGGTCCTTCAGGCCTGCACGGGTACGGCGGATAGCCTGCGACAGGGCCTTGATGGCCTCGTCCTGGCCGACGACGCGCTTGTGCAGTTCGTCTTCCATCTTGAGCAGCCGCGAAGACTCTTCCTCGGTGAGCTTGAAGACCGGGATGCCGGTGGAGTTCGCGAGAACCTCGGCGATCAGGTCTTCGTCAACCTCGGAGATGTCGTCCATGCCGCCGGACTTCCAGGTGCGCTCCTTCTCGGCGCGTTCGGCAATGAGCTTCTGCTCCTTGTCGCGCAGCGAGGCAGCACCCTCAAAGTCCTGGGCGTCGATGGCGGATTCCTTCTCCATCTTGACGTCGGCAATGCGCTCGTCCATGGCCTTGAGCTCCGGTGGAGCAGTCATGCGGCGGATGCGCAGGCGTGCGCCGGCTTCATCGATGAGGTCGATCGCCTTGTCCGGCAGGAAGCGGTCCGAGATGTAGCGTTCGGCGAGCTGCGCGGCCGAGGCCAGGGCGCCGTCGGTAATCGTGACGCGGTGGTGTGCTTCGTAACGGTCCCGCAGGCCCTTGAGGATCTCGATCGCGTGCGCAACCGAAGGTTCCTTGACCTGGATCGGCTGGAAGCGGCGCTCAAGGGCCGCATCCTTCTCGATGTGCTTGCGGTACTCGTCCAGGGTGGTGGCACCAATGGTCTGGAGTTCACCACGGGCGAGCATCGGCTTCAGGATGGACGCAGCGTCAATGGCACCTTCTGCGGCACCTGCACCAACGAGGGTGTGGATCTCGTCAATGAACAGGATGATGTCGCCACGGGTGCGGATCTCCTTGAGGACCTTCTTCAGGCGCTCTTCGAAGTCACCGCGGTAACGGGAGCCGGCAACCAGGGAACCAAGGTCCAGCGTATAGAGCTGCTTGTCCTTGATGGTCTCCGGGACATCGCCGCGGACGATCGCCTGGGCGAGGCCTTCGACGACGGCCGTCTTGCCGACGCCGGGCTCGCCGATCAGCACCGGGTTGTTCTTGGTACGGCGGGAGAGGACCTGCATGACGCGTTCCATCTCTTGCTCGCGGCCGATCACAGGATCGAGCTTGTTTTCGCGGGCAGCCTGGGTCAGGTTGCGGCCGAACTGGTCCAGCACCACCGAGCCGGCAGGGGTGCCTTCCGGCTGGCCCTGACCGGAGCCGCTTCCTGCGGTCTCCTTGCCTTGGTAGCCGGAGAGCAGCTGGATAACCTGCTGGCGGACCCGGTTCAGGTCGGCGCCAAGCTTGACCAGCACCTGGGCGGCCACGCCTTCGCCTTCGCGAATGAGGCCGAGCAGGATGTGCTCAGTACCGATGTAGTTGTGGCCGAGCTGCAGTGCTTCGCGGAGCGAAAGCTCAAGCACCTTCTTGGCGCGCGGCGTGAAGGGGATGTGGCCGGACGGGGCTTGCTGGCCCTGGCCGATGATCTCCTGCACCTGCTCGCGAACGCCATCGAGCGAAATGCTCAGGGACTCGAGCGCCTTGGCTGCAACGCCTTCACCCTCGTGGATCAGACCCAAGAGGATGTGCTCGGTACCGATGTAATTGTGGTTGAGCATCCTTGCCTCTTCTTGGGCAAGGACGACCACGCGACGGGCACGGTCCGTAAATCTCTCAAACATTTCGCCACACTCCTAGCTACGACGTACTTTGATGCTACGTGCCCGGAGAAGACTTTTGGAGCGTGTTCGCCACAGGGGAAACATGACGCTGTTGCGGAATAAATCCGTTTGGAACCCTTGACCGGGAACGACGGCGGTGACATCCTCCGCTTGCCGGCCCGGTGGCTGCCAGGATCCCGCCCGGACTGCTGGGAGCGGAGGTTCCCCCGTGGATTCAGGGGATCATAATGTAGTCCCCGGCACTTTCCATCGCAGCCGATTCACAGAAAATTGCCAGGCATGGATGCCCCAGGACCAAAAAAGCACGCTTAAACAACGAATGCCCCGGCAGCAACTGCCGGGGCATTGAAGTGATGAATCAGGAATTCGCCTTTTGATAAGCTTCCTGAATTTCGGCCTGAATACGTCCGCGGCTGTTGACCGTGTAGCCGTTGTCGCGGGCCCACTGCCGGATCTGTGCGGAATCCTGGTTGCGGGCTGCGGTGGCGCGGCCCCGCGTTGCGCGGCCGGAGGTCTTCCGGGCCTTGGCAACGTACGGCTCCAGGGCTTTCCGAAGGGAAGCTGCGTTAGCCGTGGACAGGTCCATCTCGTAGCTCACGCCATCGAGGCCAAAGCGGACAGTTTCGTCCGCAGACCCTTCATCCAAGTCATCGACGAGGATGATTTTTACTTTCTGTGCCATGAGTTGCCTCTCATTCGGAGGGTTCGGATAATCAGAAATTCCCCGGGTTTCTTTCTTGATTATCTGTCACGGCAAGCACGCGCGTCAAAGCACAATTGGATTCCCTTGCTTAGAGGAACCCATATACAGGCTATTTAGAGGCAGGACCTTCCGGAGCGGGGCCCTGTTTTCTCATATTGGCTTCCTCCTGGGCGCGGGCTTCTGCCTGGCGCTCGGATTTGTCCGCATTGAAGATGGACTTCATGGCAAACCAGAAAATCAATCCGACCACCACTGATGGCGCCAGGACTGCGATGTACTCCATGATCAGTGTCCTTCGGGCTTCAGCAAGGGGAAAAGAATGGTTTCACGGATACCGGCCCCGGTAAACAACATGACCAAGCGGTCGATGCCGAGTCCGATTCCGCCCATGGGCGGCGCACCGTATTCGAGGGCACGGAGGAAGTCCTCATCGAGCTGCATGGCTTCTTCATCGCCGGCAGCGGACCTGCGCGATTGTTCCGTGAGGCGTTCACGCTGAATGACAGGGTCAATCAACTCGGAGAATGCCGTGCCGCGCTCCATGCCGCCAATAATGAGGTCCCACGCCTCGATCAAACGGCCATCCCCGCGGTGCGGGCGGGCCAATGGCTGGGCCGACGGCGGGTAGTCGTACACAAAAGTGGGGTTGAGGAGTGTGGGCTCCACGATTTCACCGAAGAGTTCAACCACAATCTTCTCGGCATCCCATTTCGGGTCCACCTTGACGTCGTGCTTGGCAGCTATCGCCAACAACTCCTCGACAGTGGTGTCCGGGGTAATTTCCACGCCCACTGCTTCTGAAATACCGGGGTAAACCGCAAGCCAGGCCCATTCGCCGTCGAGGTTAATCTCACCGGCTTCCGTTTGGATGGTGCGCGTACCCACAACGTCTGCCACATTCAGGATGATTTCCTTCATGCGCTCGGCCATGACGAACTGGTCAGCCCACGCCTCATAGCATTCAAGCGTGGTGAATTCGGGGCTATGGGTGGAGTCCACGCCCTCGTTGCGGAAGACCCTGCCCATGTCGTACACGCGGTCAATTCCACCGACTACTGCGCGCTTAAGGAAAAGCTCGGTAGCAATGCGGAGCGTCATTTTCTGGTCGAAAGCATTCATGTGCGTTTCAAACGGACGCGCCGTGGCGCCGCCGTGGACCAGCTGCAGGATAGGCGTTTCCACCTCGACGTATCCGTGGCGGTCAAGGGTATCGCGGACCGAACGGGTAATGGCCGCCCGCTTGTAAACCATCTCGCGGGCTTCGTCGCGAACCATGAGGTCCACGTAGCGCTGGCGTACGCGGGTTTCCTCGTTGAGCTCCGCGTGCAGGACGGGGAGCGGACGCAGAGCCTTGGACGCCATGGACCAGGAGTCGGCCATCACGGACAGTTCGCCTCGGCGGGAGGAAATGACCTCGCCCTTGATGAACACGTGGTCGCCGAGGTCCACCAGGGCCTTCCAGTCGGCCAGGGCTTCCTCGCCCACGTTCGCCAGGCTCAGCATGGCCTGCAGGCGCACGCCTTTGCCGTCGACGCCGCCCTCCTGGAGGGTAGCGAAGCAGAGCTTGCCGGTGTTGCGGACGAACACCACGCGTCCGGTGATGCCAACGACGTCCCCCGTCGTCTCATCGGCTTCAAGGTGAGCGTACTTTTCGCGGATTTCGCCCAGCGAGTGGGTCCGTTCCACGCCCACGGGATAAGCCTCCGTGCCGCGCTCGATCAGCTTGGCGCGCTTGTCCATGCGGATGCGCATCTGCTCGCTGGCGTCGATGGGCTCTGCGGAGGTGTTCGGGGCTGGGGTGTTTGCGGAAGTCACAGTCCTTAAGTTTACCGTTGATTACCAACCTCCACTTCCGGACGTCCCCAGCGGGGAAAAGCATAGACTCGGACGGTGGAGACATGGATGGTTGAAACGCACGACGGCGGCGGGCAGCTTGAGGTGCACAGCTTCAGGCCGACGGCGGCTGCTTCGATTCCCGGCGCCCAAGCGCCCGCGGAAACGGCCGGCGTCGTACTTGTCCATGGCACTTTGGTGACCGATTCCCTCTACTGGTCCTTTGCGCGGACCTTAAGCGTTATGCTGGGGCGCCCGGTCCACAGTTACAACAGGAGGGGCCGCGGCAATTCCGCCCCGCAACCTGCGGGCTACTCCGTTGACACTGAGATCGCGGACCTCCAGGCAGTCATGGAGAAGAGCGGTTCCACCGACGTTGTGGCGCACAGCTTCGGCGGGTTCGTGGCACTGCAGGCAGCCCGGGAGATCCCCATCGACCGCTTGGTGACCTACGACGCCGCGGTGTCCTTGTCCGGCAACCTGAGCAGCCGTTGGCGGCCCGAGCTTGAGGAAGCAGTCACGGCCGGCCAGCTGGACCATGCATGGGCACACCTGGTGCAGGGACTGGGAACTGCCGGGCCCATCTCCTACCTCCCGCTGCGTGCCTTGCGCACCCTCAGCGTGCTGTCGGCCCAAACCCGGCTGGGACTGGAGATGCGCTCCCTGCTGCCCACCGCCGTCGTGGAAATGCGGGCGGTCCTGGACGCCGACGCGCACCTGCACGACTTCATGAAACTGTCCACGCCCACCCTCATGCTCAGTGGAGGATGGAGTCCGTCGTACTTCGGCGAGACCGGGCGCGCACTGGCCGGCGCCGTTCCCGCAATCGAGTTCGCAGTGGTGCCGCGGCAATTCCACGAAGGTCCGCTGCGGCCTGGACGGCGCCTGGCGGCGCGGATCGCGCGGTTCCTTTCAGCGAACCGCCTCCCGGAAGAACGGGCTGACGCCACCTAAGATGTTCCGGTGAAGGAACGCGGAATCAAGACGCACGACGGCGGCAGCCTCGCCTTGTACAGCTACGGCGCCGAAGACGCGCCCGGGGAGCGCAGGGTTGTAGTAATCGGCGGCGCGTTTCTCACGGCCCTGATCTACCGGCCCTTCTCCGTCGCGCTGGCGAAAGGCCTTGGCGATGGCTGGGCTGTGGACGTGTACGACCGTCGCGGCCGGGGAAAGTCCACAGACCAGCCGCACAACTACTCCATGGAAACGGAAATCGAAGACGTCCGTACAATCATGGACGCTACCGGCGCCCGCAATATCCTTGGCCATAGCCTCGGCGGTTCCGTTGCCTTGAACGCCGCGCAGGCGTTCGCCGGAACCAGGCACGAACCCGGCAAGCTCGCTGTCTACGATGCCGCAGTGAATATCGACGGAAGCATGGACACCGACTGGGTTGAAGGTTTCGCAGATGCTGTGGACAAGGGTGATCTTAACCGGGCGATGGCGAAGATGCGGCGCGGCATGGAGCCTGGGACTGCGTTGGCGCGGGTGCCCGAGCCCGTCCTGGCTGGTCTGATGGCCGTGGTTTCCCGGACCAAGGTAAATAAATTGTTCCGGCAACTGCTGCCGTCCGGGGTGGGCGAACTGAAGGCAGCTTTCGAGGATGCCGACACACCCCAGGACTTTTCCGTGCTGCCATCGAACACTCATTTCATGGTGGGCAAAAAGAGTCCACAGTTCTATAAAGTCACCGCAGCACGGCTGAACAGGGCTGTTCCCGGGAGCACCCTTGAGGTCTCACCCAAAGGCTTCCACGGCTCGGTCCCTGCAGCAGTTAACGAGCTGGTGACGGATATTTCGGAGTACTTCAAGAACTGACCCGCCCTCCACATACGCGGTTTATTCACATGCGGGACCGGTATGCGGCCTGCTGTCAGGTGGCTCGGCTAGGCTCATGACATGACGCGCGACATCATCATGACCCACGACGGCGGACACCTCGAAGTATTCACCACTGGTGGTGAACATGCATCGGCGGGCTCTGGTGTCGTGGTGGTCCCTGCCTCGATGGTGACGGCCTCGGACTACACGCGGTTCGCCCAGAAGCTCAGTGACGCCCTCGGCCGGCCGGTCCACACGTTCAACAGGCGCGGGCGGGGTGATTCATCGCCCCAGGCAGAGGACTACACCCTGGAAGCCGACATCCGGGATCTTCAGACCGTTATGGAGCACACGTCCACAACTGATGTGTTCGGCCACAGTTTCGGCGGTGCAGTGGCACTGCACGCAGCCCGCACGCTGCCGGTGGAACGCCTCGCCGTCTACGATCCCGCGGTTTCGGTCAACCACAGCGTCAAAGCCGAGTGGACGGACGATTATGAACGCGCGACGGCGGCAGGAGACTATGATCGCGCCCTCGCCGTGCTCATCAAGGGAGTCGAGACGGGCGGCGCCTTCGCGAGGATGCCGCTGTCCATGCTGACCCTGGCCAACAAGCTTGCAGCAGGAACTCCCCTGGGCAAGCAGCTGCGGGAGCTCATGACTTGTGGTGTCCGCGAAATCAAGGCGGTCATCGCCGCCGATATGCCTGCAGAGCCGTTCCTGGCCCTCCCCCTTGAGACGTTGATCGTGGTGGGCGAGAAGAGCCCCGCATACTTCGGCGTGGCCTGCGGGCAGATCCACGACGTCCTCTCCGGATCCAGCTACACCATCCTGCCCGGCTTCGGCCACGACGGCCCGAATAAGGCTCCGGACAAGCTGATCTCGGAATTGTCGGAGTTCTTCTCGGGTTAGTGGGGTATTAACGGGTGAAGGCCTCCCCTGGGGGAGGCCTTCAGTGTTGGTGTGTTGTTTAAGTGTGGGAGACCCCCCAACCGTGGGT